>DASRVI010000183.1:0-3612 GCA_035655135.1 Acidobacteriota bacterium
ATTCATTCAGAATTTGGGGAAAAAAGCAATTATTGATGAAATACAACGTCTTCCTGAATTAACAGTCGCGGTTAAATATTCCATTGATAACGAGGACGCCCGTTTTCTGATGAGCGGTTCAAGCACTTTGGGTCTACTGGACACCACTGCAGATTCTCTAGCAGGCCGAATAAATATTTTCTCTTTACCACCCTGTTGTTGGGGGGAAGAAGACGGGGCACCGGATCATTCGATTTTTAAGGACAAGCCGATTCCGGTCAAAATGAAAAGCACACAGCGGAAACTGAATGAAGCGGTCACATACGGCCAATTTCCTGAGGTGATTAACCAGGAAAATGATGAACAAAAACAAGAAATTCTCAATAATTACAAAAACACTTATTTTATTCGAGATATGATGCAGCTGGCCAACATCGAAAATGTGGATGGTCTTATCGCGATTTTCTATCATATTGCCAGATCAATTGGCTCTCATCTGGAAATCTCAAGTTTCGCCAAAGAATCCGGCTTAAGTCATCCAACCGCCAAAAAATATATCAATGCTTTGAGTTCTTCCCAATTGATTTTCCGGATGCGGGGATATCAGTATGGTCCTGCCAAACGCTATGTGAAAGCATCAAAAATCTACTTTGCTGACAACGGCATCATAAAAAGCATGAATGTCCAATTGAATTACGGACAAATTATAGAAAATTTCGTCTTAGCTGAGCTCGAAAAAAGAAGAAAACTTGGTTTTATTGATGCGGAACAGCTTTTCTACTACAAAAGTTCGGGCGGCCGTGAGATTGATTGTCTATTTGAATCCGGTGATTCAATTTATACAATAGAAATCAAGTCATCGCCCAATATATCAAAAAAAGATGTCAGAAATTTAATATCTTTTAAGACAGACAGCAAAAAAAAAGTCAAAATGTTTCTCTTTTATACAGGAATCCAATACCAGCAAATAAATGGGATCCATGTTATTCCGATTGCTTCTTTTTATCGTGGAGTTTAGCCTCTATTTATTAAACAGTTGGATGGCTTCGTCATTAAAAAGGATGACCATGGAATAAATCCCAAGGGCTGTTCCAAAGGGAAAACACAAAACTAATCTTTTTCCAGGATATCTTCAATCTTAAAATTCATATCACTGTGATGGGTCCCGGGCCAGAACACTCGGCCGCATCGGGGACAGAGAGAGAATGAATCCGAGCGCTCATAGACAAAAGGAGCCACTAAATTTTTAGCCTGTTTTTTGGATATGGATTTGAGCAAAACATTGCATTCAATGCACCGGGAATAAGGTTTGACCTTGTCTCTGAGATCCAGTTCATCCAGCACCTGTTTGACCTGTTCCTTCCAGTTCTCACTTTGAATAAAAACCACCTTGATTTTTTTGGCCTTCTCCACAATTCCCGTATCACGGGTCAGCAGGAGGCGGTTTTCTCTTCGGGCTATGTCAATGAGCTCGTCATCCTCAGCCTTGG
The DNA here is from genome assembly GCA_035655135.1 of Acidobacteriota bacterium. GTDB lineage: Bacteria > Acidobacteriota > Aminicenantia > Aminicenantales > Aminicenantaceae > WJMT01. Next base: position 1,470 of record DASRVI010000183.1, read on the forward strand.
AAAAAAAAAGAGTGTCAAACCCCAGGATCCGCAGCCATTTGGCCAGTTTCCCCAGCATGCAGTCAACCACAAATTTAATTGGGGACGGTTTATTCATTTACCTAATTTTTTAAAGTCCATTTTTTTGATGTAATCCGGAAAAAGAGATATTTTACGGGCGTCATCCGGATTAAAAAGAAACGGAGCCACCTCTCTTTCTAATCGCTTGAAATCAACATCCCTGCCTTTCTCAAGCAGCCTTTTTTTTAGCATACCCAAATCTCCAACATTGATCTTTTCCCTGAGGTAGGAAAAATGGGGGCGCGTCCTGCCCAGAAGAAATATGATGTCATAAAAATCCCTTCCCATGGGGCGGGGCCGGGTGAAAACACACAGGATTTTTTGAGACAAAAGCAAATCAGCGGGAACTGCGTTGATCCTCTGAAACACATCAAACTTGTTTAAAATGAATTGTTCTTTGTCATACGTGAAATCCTGAGGTTCTGTGTCGATTTGAATGGATAGTTTCTCCTGCTTATGGGGAGTGATTTTGTATTTATAAAGAATCTCAGGGAATTTAAGATACGCCCTGAAGGCTTTCTGAGTGACAACCCTTGACTCAATATCATATCCCAGGCGGCGTATTCGCCTTATCATTTGAGAGACAAGACTCTTAAAATCATCCGGCCTCAAGCCTTGATCATCAAAATCCAGATCCTCAGAAAACCGGGGACTTCCGTGGAGTATGTGGATCGCTGTCCCTCCCATAAAAGACAAATTTTTTCCAAAAGGAGAATCAAACAAAGCCTCCAGAATCTTGTACTGCAGATATTCCCTGAGCAGATTTCTTTTAAAAGGCTTCAAGGAATCCGGGTAAAAACTTTCGATCTGCTTCATATCAAGCATTGGATTTATCCTGTCCATGTCTTAACAGTAATTCCAAAAGAACGGAAATCCGCTCAGACAATGCGTTTTTATCGAAATTCTCAAGGTAATCTTGAAGCTTTTGTCGGTTAATTTTTTGATTAAAGGCGTCCTCATTAAACCGCAGAGAATGGATGTCACTCTCAGATTTAAGCTCTGAATGGAGATAGAAAAAATCCAGAACAGCTTTTTCCACATCAGCGATTTTGAAAACCTTGGAATCATAGGACACTATTTGGTAGCCGAAAAACAAAGATGGTTTAATGGATCTGTATTGGAATTTTCCCAACGGTGTGGCAAAGAAATAGGTCCGTCGCGTGGAGATAGAGGTGATTCCATAAACCGCTTCAGGAATGATCTGATAATAAGACAGCGCTGATTCAAGGGATACATAGGAAGGATTGTACAGCCGGTTTGCGATTTCAAACAAGACATTTTCATCCACAGCGAGGTCCGAGAAAATATAACGGCCCTTAGCTATTTTTTTGATATAGCCTTTTTCCTGCCATTCAATAAGCCTTCGCCTGTGGAAATGAGGATCGATCAGCTTGATGTCGTTTAATGAGAAAACCGTAAAATCTTTGAGTGCATCTTTGAACTGGATGAACTTCATAATCTGATTACCCCAAATAACATTTCATATTGTTGCTATTTTTATCAACTATTTGAAATATAATCCATCGACTTTAATATGTCAAGGCTGTTATCAAAAACAGTACCGTCATACCTGTTTACCTATTTTTTGATGGGCGCCAGAGTCATAATTACCCTGGATTATTCACGAGTCAACTTCGCCTTTTTTCATGAATAGTCAAGGATAGTAAAGTGGTGGACGGTAGGGGACTCGAACCCCCGACCTCAGCGTTGCGAACGCCACGCTCTCCCAACTGAGCTAACCGCCCACGTCGTTATATCGGTGATCCGCCCTATAATTTACCATAAAATACAGTACCGTCATACCTGTTTACCCAATTTTTTTAATACTTAGGGAGAATAATTCTTTCCAAAACAAGAGAAATACCTCCTATTAATAATTGATAAAATCTAGAAAAAATTTTCAATTATTGACATCCCATTTCGACTTAATATAATGAGAATATAGTAAGAGTAAGCAAAGAGGGAATTGGTCACATTGGACGATAAAGAATTACTCACTTCTTGGAAAGAGATCGCCCAATATTTAAATCACACCGAAAGAACGTGCATAAGATGGGAGAAAAGCCTCGGCTTACCCGTCCAT
>DASRVI010000184.1:0-4849 GCA_035655135.1 Acidobacteriota bacterium
ACGGCAAATCCCGAAGCATATCCCACAATCCGGCTCCAGTGTTCGATTTCCCGGTACTGCTGATTCACATCCTGATCCAGAAAGCTGTAGAGAAAAGGATGCTGCGTCGCTACATCTTTCCAGGTCTCTTTAATGAGCTCAACTGTTTTTTGCACATTATCCGGCCTTATCCTGACATTGATGAAATTGAGACGGAAGACAGGATATGTGGTGCTGACATCACTGATTCCTTGCTCTAAATTGGTGGGATCCAACACCAAAACAGCAGGACGAACTTCATTCCTTAGTGATTGGAAGTTAAAGTCTTCCACTACACCGATCACTCTATGGGGCGGGAAATTCTCTCCTGGGAGACTCTTCCCAACAGCCGCCTCCCAGTTGAAATAATCCACAAACGCCTTATTGACAATCAAAGCTTCCCTTTGGTCAGTGCTGAAATCCCTGGAAAAATTACGTCCGGCTTTTATCTGAATACCCATGGTCTCTATAAAGTCATAGTCTACGGTGAGCTGAAAAAACTGCTTGAAATTCCCTTCCTGGTCCCTGAATCCCATCTCTGTCCAATCTCTGGCAAAGGTGGAAGAGGAACCGGAAACTCCCAACACCTCTTTCCGGTTCACCAAAACATTCCTCAGGCGCCCCACAATCCGCTGGTTCTGATCTTGAGCGGACAAATTTTGAATCACAAGCACATTGTCTTTTTCAAACCCAACGTCTTTATTCAACAAAAAAAGAAGCTGATCATTCATCAAAAAAGTGCACACAATCAATCCTATAGAAATGGCAAACTGACCCACCACCAGAGCACGAACAAAAATACTTCGCCTTTTCTGACCTTTTTTCCCTTTTATCACGTCAACAGGTTGATAGCTGGAAAGCACAAAAGCCGGATAACTTCCAGCTGCCAATCCTATCACCAGAATCAATCCCACAAAAAATATTATAGTTCCTATCCCAAAAGATAAATAAAGTTCCTGGTTTGTGATTTGTTTGAATGTGGGGAGAAATAACTGCACCATGAGAATGCTGAGAAGAAGCGCTGATAGACTCATCAATAAAGCTTCCCCTAAAAACTGCTTGATGATTTGGGGACGCAAAGCTCCCAGTATTTTTCGGGCGCCCACTTCTTTTGCCCTGTCTGCAGACCGGCCTAAAGCCAGAGTCATGAAATTCACACAGGCAATCATCAAAACCAAAACAGCAATCCCCATAAGAATCAGAGAATAGACCGGGTCACTGGTTTGCTCAAATCCAGATGGAATCTCCGGATTCAAATGGATATCGGTTATGGGCTGTAAATGAAGAGTGACCATTTCCACAGATCGTTCAGGATAATGATTCTGGACCACAGACTTGAGTTTCTCTTTCATCTCAGAGGCAGAGATGGGACGGTTCAGTAAAACATAGGTTTCAAAAAACACATCAAACCATTGATCCAGGGCTCGCGGACTCCTGTATTTATTCACATTTTCAAATGGAATGAGAGCTTCAAATTGGATGCTTGAGTTTGGCGGGACATCTTCGGCAATGCCAGTGACCAAAAAATCATGGAATGAATCTCCCACTTTGAGGGACAGACGCTGGTCTATGGGGTCAGTTTGTCCAAATATCTTTTGGGCTGTGCTTTGGGTGAGAACCACTGAATTCAGGTTTTTCAAGGCATCCTGTCTGCTCCCCTGGATTAGAGGAAAAGTGAACATCTCAAAAAATTCAGGTTCGACCAGGTGGATCCTCTGAGAAAAAGTATTTTCTCTGTAACGGATGATATCAGTCCGCACATCCAGTCGAACCGCTTGTTTGACCTCAGGAAAAGTCTGCTCCAAAGCTTCAGCGAGATGAAAAGGAGTGTAAACATAGGAGAAAGGGTCTCTTTGAGGAAGGTCTTCCGTGATATACACCCGATAGAGCCGTTCAGCATTTTCATGGAACTTATCATAACTCCGCTCATGCCTGACATAAAAATATATCAATATACAGGCAGTAATCCCGACAGCCAGGCCTATGATATTGATAAAAGAAAAGAGTTTTTGCTTACGGATATTTCTTAAGGCGACTTTTAGGTAGCTCTTAAACATAGACAATCTCCTCACTTATCTTTTAAGCAAAAAACATGCCAAAAGATAAATCAGGTCAGGAGGAGAATGCGGCAGAGAAGAAAGTGTTCGCTTATGACACACAAGCTGTTCATTTACGAACAAACAGAATCTCAACGATCCAGATCCGGACTGTTTGGTCAAGACCGGCAGAGGCCAGGGGAGGGGAGTCCGATGAGAATTTAACCGCATGATAAATTTTACAGCAAAAACCTTGACATATTTATTATGACCCTATAATATAGTCATAATAAATGACTATCAGGGAGGTCATATGAAAAATACATCTGTCAATGTAGCCAATGGAAAAAAACATTTTAGTCAACTCCTAAAAAAAGCTTCTGAAGAAAAAGAAGAAATCACGATCACAAAAAGAGGAAAACCTGTGGCTGTCTTGGTCCCTTATGAGGAATATAAAAAAAACCAAAGATTGAATGCCTATCAAAAGATAAAAGAGGCACGAAAACATTTCTCCAGGGCAGGAATTGGAGCTGAAGACACCTACAAGCTGTCCAAAAAACAACTGGAGGAAAAATCTTAAATAAGATGATCCTGGATGCCAGTGTGGTCTTAAAATGGTATCTTCCTGACGAAAATTTATCATCCTCTGCTCTTGGCCTTCTGGATCAATATGTCTCCGGAGAGATTGAAATTCTGGCTCCCTCTCTTCTTGAATACAAAGTGATAAATGGTTTGATGATCGCACAAAAAAGAGGGCGAATCAAAGAGACTATCATCCTGGAAGCTGTCAAAGGATTTATAAATTTAGGCATCAAATATCATTCCCTCACTCCCTTGTATCCAAAAACAATTCAGCTCACTCAGAAATATGACATATCATTTTATGACGCCAGTTATCTGGGTCTAGCTCACAAGGAAAAAACCTTTTTGATCACAGCGGACAACAGACTGCTCAAGGCATGTGAGAAAGACTTTAAATGGATCAAACAATTATGATGGGTATGGAAAAAGACCGAAACTATTTTCAAGTTCTTGAGTTTATATATAAAAGGCAGACTTTATTTTTCTGCACTCAAAGAGGGCTTTCCGCTAATGAAGCGCTGCCATCTTGTGTTCGAATGAATTTTATAGATTCAGCTGAAGATTTCCTAAATTGAAAAATGGTTTATAATCTCTTTATAAAACAGTGCAGCTATATATCACCCTGATTTACCATTCACCCGTATCTAAAAATTTCTTCATATGCTCAAGCCACTTTTTTGGAACATCATTTGTTTCATAATCCGTGAATGATAAGTCTTTGTAGTACTCATCACTTACCACAACATTATCATTCAATACAAACTCAGGTGTTTGAAAGGGATCTGATTTATCAACACCCCAGGCACTTAAAGCATCCCTGTTAGAAACAGTGTCGATGTAAATCCATTTACCATTATAAAAAACCTGAGCGATGCCATGTAAATGTTTCCTGTTATTCGCTTTCATTACAAAATGCATTTCTGCTAATTTAGCCGGAACTCCCAATCTCCTGCAAAACGAAACATAGACCATTGCTTTGGTATAACAGAGTGCTTTTTTCTTTTTAAGGACTTCAGAAGCCTGCAGGCTGGCATCTGAGGCAAACGGAAGCGAATCACGTGTAAAGTAATATAGTTTTTTTAGTTTCATCTCGACACTCATGTCATCTTTCAATAATTCCGACATAACTTGAGTAAATTCAGGACTGTTAAAATCAAGATGTTTTGTTTCTTGTAAATATTTGGAATGTTCACTGCTCTGAGAAAACAATATAAGCGGAAACGCCAAAATCACCGTAAATAAAATCAAATTTTTAGTCATTTTTTCCTCTTAATTTCCTGTCTCCATTTCATTATTCTTATTGGTTTTTAGTGCAAAAAGTATGCCAGTTTGGCTTATAAGGGATAAGGTTGGGATGAAAATAAAAATTGTGTTCGCATGCGATACATTTTATGTCCAATAACGAACACTTATATACTTTTTTTATTCCAAACTCACTTAGTCTAAAGGATTGGCGAGTGTTAAATCAGGTGCCTGATAAGCTTCATTGTGAAAGTTTTCATATAGGTCCGAGAAACGGATTTCTTTGAGTTTGAGATCGAAATCAAACTCGAAAAAAATGCCGGAATAAGATTCAGCTAATATTGTTCCTTCATCAATGATATGAATTCTGCCCAAAGGATCTCTTTCGAAATTTTTAGTTCCTACTTTTGTGTTGGGAAGAATTATGTAGTATTTTTCAACTCCCTGCTTGAGCTCCGGGGATTTGTAGTAGCCGGTTTGAGGGGAACCGCCGGTTTTAAACTCTGATTCCAGCACAATCAAACATCCTTTGTCATATTCATTGTTGCGGCCAGCGAGTATGATTTCTTTTTGGCTGTCATTGTCAATATCCTGGATCATGATAAGAGGAAGTTCTAGTTCACTGTGAATTTTGGTAGGTCTTTTGAACTGGAAGGCCTGATTCTTTTTCCCATCTCTGACAGGTTCTTATTTTACAGTTTAAATAGGAAGCGATTTCTTTCCAGGATATGAGAGTTTTTTCTTCTTTTCCTTTTTGGGCCATCCCAGTGAATTGTAATCAAGTGCCATAGAAAAGGTCAAGCTTAAAAATTATACTCAGAATACCTTTTCGTATAAATGAAAAATAGGTGAATGTATATTGCGGCACTGTATTTAGCTGTTTTTAATTGAAAAACACACTGCGGTAACTAGGGTCAGACCATCGGAAATGACTCTAAACAAACGAGTTAGATGTTTATTATTTTATAAAT
>DASRVI010000185.1:0-7398 GCA_035655135.1 Acidobacteriota bacterium
TTTTTAAAAGAAACCAAACCCCGTGTGGTGACTGTAACCACATCAGCTCTAAAACAAGATGTGAAAAAAGGCAGAGCTGATCAAGTAGGTGAAGAAATAACAAAATCTTATATCATCGAGCCAACAGGAATATTATTTGAAGAAGTAGCCCTTTCTGATCCCAATGACCTAGATTCCCCAAAACTGGGATTAGGGAGGTTTCATGCGGAAATCTGGGTCCTGAGTCTGTGCGGTATCAATTTTTCTAATTTCAGTAAAGCCCAGCTGGTCGCTGTGAGGTTCTTTTTTGACGCAGCTTTTCCTTTTGTTCTTCTTTTCATCATTTCGCTATTCACCAAGCCAGTGCCCAAAAAGTATTTGAACCGCTTTTATGCTAAACTCCACACTCCAGTTCAAAAAACACCAGAACAGGAACAAAAAGCTCTGGAAGAATCCTACAGAAATCCAGAAAAATTTGAAAAACAAAAAATTTGGCCGCGATCAAATTGGGAAATATTAAAATTCACTAAAATGGACTACATTGGTTTTGGGGGAAGCTGGATACTGGTGGGCGTGATCATTCTTCTGCTTTGGCTGGTCACCTCCATAGGCTCGTAAGATATTTTCCTCCATTGGGCAATATTTGCTATATTGGGTTCATGAGTTTTTTCTTGGATAATTCAAGTAAATTTTAAATTAAGGAGAGATATAAATGGATTTTGATATTCCTGATAATATTTCCGGAAGACAAACTTTATTAGTGGAGAAAGAACACACTGCCAAATTCCTGGGATCTGGAAGCGTGGAGGTTTTGGCCACTCCTATGATGATCGCCCTCATGGAAAACACTGCTATGGAGGCAGTGCAGTCCTATCTGACAGAGGGATGGACTACTGTTGGCACTAAAGTGGATGTGGAACATCTGAGACCCACTCCGTCTGGAGAAGAAGTCTATGCTGAAGCTCTACTCATGGAAAGAAAAGACCGCTCTCTCTTATTCACTGTAACGGCCTATGACAAACAAGGCATCATAGGTCAGGGCTCTCATAAAAGATACATCATCAATACAGAAAAATTCCTCTCCAAGCTCAAACAGTAATCAATTCAGGTGTGGCTTGTACTCCGTTCAGATTTTTAACGCCATTCTTCGCACTGTATTTTCGGCTGCTGCGCAACTCCCCCCGTCCGTGGGTCAAACATGCTCACAGCTCAGCTTAGCTGAGTTCCCTCAAACACATCACTCAGAAGGCTAAATCTTCAAAGTCGCTTCACCCACACCTGAATTTCCTGAAGTGTGCGTTGTCAATGTATGAAATATTCAACCTGGATTGTTCACGGATCGAGATTGCTTTTGAGGGAGAAGGGCATGGGATGAGGAATCCCCTTGAGGGCTGAGCGGGCATGGTTCCTCTTTAGAGGAGAGCGGAGCCCGAACGGGAGGGAGATTCCTCGCTGGGGAATCGAACGGGTGACGAATCCCTTGCCCTTTCCCTCTGAACGATTCCTTCACCGCGAATGCCTTGTAACGAAGCAGATGCAGTAAGATCGGCTCGCCTCAATGGTAAAATTTGTATGCATTATAATAAAAATAAAAACATATATAAATGTAATAATCATGATTCTCTTATATAACCTCCAAATAGTAATGGGCTTTATAAATATGTATAGAAATGCATACATATTTTATGAATATGCCATGATTATTTGGAGACCATGCGCTTAAAATTAAAAAGAGACAAACTCAGAATAACCACAGTGATCCCTGACATGATCAATAAATCATTGATAAAGTAAGTGATATCGTTCCCCTTCAAGAATATCTCTCGGATAATCCTTATCAAATATCTGAGAGGATTGATATCTGCCAGCCATCGAAAGGCTGTGGGAATATTCTCTACCGGAGTGAAAAGTCCTGAGAGCAGAAGAAAAAGAACCATAGAAAACCAAGAAAAAAACAAAGCCTGCTGTTGGCTGGTGCAAAGAGTTGAAATAAGAAGAGAATAGGAAAGATTGGCAAATAAAAATATGGCGGCAGCTAAAAGAAGATAACCCAGATTTCCTCTTATATAAATCCCAAACACTAAAACCACTACCAAAATCCCGATTCCCATCTCTATAAGACCCAACAGAGCCATAGGGAGTGCTTTTCCAGTATAAATTTCTAAGGGAGTGAGCCTGGAAATCAACAGAGTGTCCATGGTCTGCTGCTCTTTTTCCCTAACAATGGCAATGGAAGTGAAAAACATGGAAATAATGGTCAGAAGAAGAGCCACAATTCCTGGCCCCATATAATTGATGCTCTCAAGGTTTGGGTTAAACCGGATCACTGTCTTGTTTTTTAAAGGAAATTCAATTCCCTTTTTTTGAATATCAGTCATAATATAATGCCTAACGATTCCGTTGAAATAACCAGCTGCAATCCCAGATGTGTTGGCGTCTATCCCATCCATAAGGATCTGAACTTCTGGATAATTCAGGTTTCTTCTCCCTTCATTAAAACCATCCCTCAAAATAATAATGGCTTTGGACGTGCCTTTCTTAAATATCGAAATATAATCTTCAGGAGTATGAGAGATTTTTTTTACGTCAAACAATGAAGAATGATTGATTCGATTCACAATCCTGAACGCATCCTGACTTTCAGAAAGATTGACCACCTGAACCGGTATATTTTTCACATCTGTGGTGACCACATATCCAAGTATAATAGTCTGAAGAATGGGAGCAACCAACATAAGAAAAAGCATTTCTTTCTGTCTTAAAATTTCAATCAGCTCTTTTTTAAAGAGATAATAAATTCTCATTTTCCTGCCTTTCTCTGCTGACTGAATTTTACAGAGGCGATAACCAAAAACAGCACACTGAATCCGATAAGAATCAATCCCTGGGAAGCAAAGTGCTTTAAACCCGCCCCTTTAAGGATAAGACCTCGTATCACTTCCAAAAAATAAGTGGCTGGAACAATATAAGAAAAGGCCCTTAATATGGGAGAAAGAGAATCCAGGGGGAAAATAAAACCAGAGAGAAGAATGGATGGAAGCAGGGTGACTAAAAGTGTGGCAATCATAGCAACTTTCTGCGAGGAAGCTACAGTGGAAATAGTAATACCCAACGAAAGACCTGTTACAATATACACCAGAGAAAACATCAACAATATCCAAAGATTTCCTCGAAAAGGGATATGAAACATGACTCTGGCAAAGGCCAGAATCAAGGCTCCCTCAATCAAAGCAATAAAGATATAAGGAGCTGTCTTTCCTAAAACAATTTCATGAGACTTGAGGGGCGATATAAACAGGAGTTCAATGGATCTGGTTTCTTTTTCCCTGGCCACACTCAAAGAAGTTAAAAGCGCGGATATCATGATCATGATCACAGCCACCAGTCCTGGAATGATGTAAAAAGCACTCTTATTTTCCGGATTGAAGTATAATTTTGTGCTGATCCGGAGGATATCTTTAATATCCTTCAGCTCTGCCATGAAATCAAAAGTCAGCATCTCATTATACTGATGGATGATATTGGCAATGTTTGAATCACTTCCATCAATGACCACACCTAAATGAGAAGTCTTCCCCTTTTTTATGCGGCTTGAAAAGTCATGTGGAATAACAATAAACTGTTTTATTTCTCCGGATTTCAGCATTTCCTCTGCTGTTTCTTCCGGTGTTTGGCTTTGTTTTCCTCTGACCATTTGGGTTACAGAATAGGTATGACTATGAGAAAATTTTTGGGTTAGTGACCTTGAAAGCTCGCTTTGAGAATAATCAACCACCACAGTCTCAATATGGTCTAAGTCAAAGGAAAGGGAGTAACCTAAGACCATAATCATAACCACAGGAAGTAAAAACAGGATTGCCAGGCTTTTTGGATCTCTTGAAATATGAAAAGCTTCCTTTAAAACAACGGCTTTAATTCGCTTCATGATTTGTCACAACTCTTTTAAAAAGATTTTCTATAGAATCTGTTTTTCTGGCTTTCATCAACTCAGAGGGTTCACCCTTTAAAATAATCTGGCCCTGGTGAATAATGAGTATTCGGTCTGCGTATTCAGCTTCATCCAGATTATGAGTGGTGACCAGAATGGTCTTTCCCTGCTTTTTTAGTTCATAGATTTTTGTCCAAAAATTCCTTCTGACCTCAGGATCTACTCCAGATGTTGGCTCATCCAGTAAAATAATCTCTGGATCTGATATCAGACATGAAAAAAGGGCTATCCGCTGCTTTATTCCCGGAGGAATATCTTTGACCTGCTGGTTCAGTATTTCTTTAGGTATCTCATTGGAAATCAATTCCTTTTTTTCCTTTATAACTTTTCTCGATAATCCTGAAACACCTCCCCAAAATTCAATGTTCTCATAAGCATTCAACAGCGGATAAAGAGAGAATTTTTGAGACATGTATCCGATAAATTTCTTTATTTGATTGATATCTTTTTTCACCTCAAAACCTTTGATCCAAACATCTCCTGATGTGATGCGGAAAAGACCGGTCATCATTTTAATCGTGGTTGTTTTTCCCGCTCCATTGGGACCCAGAAATCCCATGATTTCCCCTTTTTTTATGTTGAAACTTATTTTATCCACGGCTGTGAAATCACCGAATTTTTTGGTCAGATTTCTGGCTGTGATGAGATAAGGTCCCACAGAGCAAATATCTTGATCAGTCATCTTCAAATCCTCTTTCATAAAAAAGATAAATATCCTCAAGTGTGGGTTTTTCTTCTCTGATCTCCCCTGCCTTTATTTGAGATAAAAAGCTTGAATCCCCTCTGCACAAACATTTTATATAACGGCCCCTTATATAGAAATCGCCTTCAAACTCTTTTCTCGAACTCAATTCCTTGACTGTCTCAAAAATATTTCCAATGGGGAGGATCCGGAACATTTTGGCTGGAAAGTTATGCTTGATGTCTTTTATGGAATCCTTTTTTATGAGAGCGCCTTTCTTTATAAAGATGATATAATCCCCTTTTTCAGCTTCATCTAGGTAAGGAGTGGCCATAATAATGGTTTTTCCCTCTTTTTTTAGATCCTCCATTATATTAAAAAACTCAATTCTGGAAAGAGGATCGACTCCAGTGGTGGGTTCATCCAATATCAATATTTCTGGTGAAGATAAAAGAATGGTGGACAAAGCTAATTTTTGTTTCATCCCCCCAGACAAAGCTCCTGCCCGCCTTTTTCGAAACGCAAGCATCCCGGTTCTTTCTAATAGACGGTGTTTCAATTTATTTTTTCTTTGGGATTTAACCTGCTGGATATCAGCAAAAAAATCTAAATTTTCTTCCACAGTAAGGTCTGGGTAAAGTGAAAAACGTTCGGGCATATATCCTGTGATACAAGTCACTTTAGAATAATTTCCAAGGATGGGAGTGCCTTCAATATAAATTTCTCCCGAATCCTTTCTGATAAGGCCCAGGATCATTTTAAAAAGAGTTGACTTTCCTGCTCCATCTGCTCCCGTTATGATGGAAATACTTCCTTTGCTTGCTGAAAATGATACATCTCTAACTGCTTTGATAGGACCAAAGGACTTGGTGAGATTCTTGACTTTCAGCATGTTAGGGCGCTCTATTTATAAAAAATGACTGTGACCGGCATTCCTAATTTAAATTTTTCCTTATTTTCCTTAATCCGGATTTTCACCTTAAAAAGAAGCGACTTTCTTTCTTTTTCGGAAATGATATACTTTGGTGAAAACTCAGCTTCTCTTCCAAAGTTTATTATCTCTCCCTTGAATTCAGTGGACTCCCCATCCAAAAGAATAATGACTTCTTGCCCCAGCTCTAACCGGCTTAGTTCCTTTTCTTCTAAAAAAGTCTCAACAAAAAGACTGTCAAGGTCCAGGACGTCAGCGATAGCTGAACCTGGGAATACAGTTTCCTGTGAGGATACAAATCTCTCCAGAATAAATCCTGTAACCGGAGAAGTGACCGTATAATCTTTGATTTGAAGTTTTAAATGTTCTCTTTGATTTTTAAGACTTTCCTCCTGGATCCCAAGTTCATTCAAAGATTGTTTGACTTCCAAAATAGATGTCTGGATTTCTTTGAGTTTCAGCTCAGCTTTTCTCAGATCATCTTTAGAAACCGATTCTTTTTGGGCCAGCCTTTCCAGACGTTTAACCTGGTCTTCCCAGTAGCCAAGATTGGAGTTAAGCAGATCTTTTCTGCTTTCCAATTTTTTCTTATTGATTCTGATTTCCTTTTCTTTGATATCCAAACCCTGCATCTGGATTAAAAGCTTTTCAGCATCCACTTCCATCAGAACATCATCTTTATAAACCGGAGCTCCCTCCCGGATGTTACATTGATCAGCTCTTCCCCCCACCAGAGTTTTCACGGTGACAACATCACCGTCCACCACTGCAGCTGCTTTGATAGGCCCGGCTTCTTTCTCAGTACAGGAGCCTAATAACAGAAAAATGATAACCATAAGTATTAAGATACTTTTTTTTCTCATGATCCATACTCCTTTGTCCGGCTTATTAAAGTGTTTATTTTCACATTGATTTTCTCAATCTGCAGTGATATCTCGTTTTTCATTGCTTTATATTTTCTCTCTGCTTGAAGCGCTGACAAATAATCCTTATTATGGATTTGTTTTTCCTCATAAAGACCTTTTTTAAGCTCTGCATCCTCTTTTGAGTACTCGATCATATTTTCTATATTTTCTTTTTTTTGATTCAATGATTCTATGGCTGAATAAAGCTGATCCAAACTTTTTTTGGTTTCTCTTACAAAATCATTTTTCTGGTTTTCCAATTTTTGAATATTCAGATCCAAAATCCTTTTTTCATCAGTTCCTTTATTCCAGGCAAATACCGGGAGATTTAAAACCACCCCTCCCTGAAAATAAACAGACCATTCCTTTCTAAAAAAATCTATTCCTGGTTTTCCATAGTGAAGCTCTGCAAATCCATTTATACTCGGGAGGTATTTTCCCGAAGCTATTTTTTTCTGGATTTCAAGGATTCTTTTTTGGTCCTGTAAGGTCGTTAACACAGGATGGTTGTTTTTAAAGTACTCCATAGCCTGCTCTTTACCAGGTTCTTCTTCCTTATACTTCAAGTCGATTTCCTCAGGATAGTGCCCGCAAATTCGGTGGAAACCTATTCTGACTTTATCAATAGCCCGATTGAGGTCACTTAAATTCATATCTGTTTGTTCAAGACTGGTTTTTGTTTCCAGCAGATCTGTTTTTTTGATCAGTCCTTCTTCAAAAAGATTCTCTAATTTCTGGCAGTGCAGTTGAAGAGCTTTTCGAAGGCTCAGAGCCGCTTGCTTTTGGCTTATCAATATCTGGAAATCAAAAAAAGCAGATTTGATGGTATCCACCAAATAATTTTTTTCCAGTTCAGTCTGATTGGCCTCCACTGCTTCCCTGACCTTTTCCATTTCCACCATACGGGAAAGGA
>DASRVI010000186.1:0-4247 GCA_035655135.1 Acidobacteriota bacterium
CGAAGAAAGAGGACAGGCAGAAGCCATCGCTTACAATCTTAAACAGATTTCAAAACTGACAGTTCCTATCGTGAACATTGTTATCGGAGAAGGGGGAAGCGGAGGAGCTCTTGGTATAGGAGTGGGTGATGTTCTTTTGATGCTCGAGAATTCTTTTTATTCCGTCATATCTCCTGAGGGATGCGCGGCGATTCTCTGGAAGGACCAAAGTGCTGTATCCAAAGCCGCAGAAAACCTCAGGTTTTTGCCTGAGGATCTGATCGAATTCGGAGTGGCGGATAAAATAATAAAGGAGCCTCCGGGAGGAGCCCATATTGACTGGATGAGTACATTTAGGAGTGTGGATCAAGAGCTGGAAAGGACCTTAAAGAAGCTGGAGGAGGTGTCTGCAGAAGAACGCCTGGATAAAAGGTATCAAAAATATAGAAAAATAGGCGTCTTTGGTGAAAAAAAGTGAGCCGAATCAAGAAAAAGGAGCTCTCTTCGATTAAAGGGACCAAAGATATCCTGCCCGGGGAAATAAAAAAATGGCAGAAAACAGAAGAGACTGCAAAAGAAATTTTTGAACTTTATGGTTACAAAGAGATAAGAACTCCTGTTTTTGAAGCCACTGAGCTTTTTGAAAAAGGAACCGGCGAGACTTCGGATATAGTCATAAAAGAAATGTATACTTTTAAGGATAAAGGGGGGAGGTCTTTAACCTTAAGGCCTGAATACACCCCTTCTGTGGTTCGAGCTATCATTGAGAACAGGCTTTATCTGAATCCTGAGCCCATGAGATTTTATTTCATAGGGCCTATGTTTCGTTATGATAAACCCCAAAAAGGTCGCTATCGCCAGTTTTATCAGGCAGATATTGAAGTTTTTGGAGAGAAAGATCCAGAGGTGGATGCTGAAATCGTGGAAATGGCTTATACTCTCCTTAAAAAGCTTGGGGTTGAGGACATAGAAATCTTAGTAAATTCTGTGGGGTGCCGAAAATGCCGTCCTCTCTATCATAAAGAATTAAAAGCCGCAGCCGAAAAGCAGAGAGCTCGGCTCTGTGAAGATTGCCAAAGAAAAATCGAAACAAATCCCCTTCGGATTTTTGACTGCAAGAAAGAAACCTGCCGGAACGCAGCCTTGGAGTTTCCGAAGATCACAGAATTCCTGTGCGATGAATGCAGGGGGCATTTTGATCGGTTTTGCAGCCTTCTTGATTTTTACGGTTTAAAGTATTCTATTGATCCCAAGTTAGTGAGAGGTTTGGATTATTACACCAAGACCACCTTTGAGATCATATCCTCTAAATTAGGAGCGCAGGACGCTGTTTTAGGGGGGGGCCGCTATGATGAGATGATGAAAGATTTTGGAGGCCCGGATATTTGCGGTATAGGATTTGCTATGGGAATGGAGAGGCTTCTTTCAGTTATGCCTGATTTCAAGGAACCCGAAAAGTTTCTCTATATTGTGCATATAGGAGAGAAAGCCAAGAAAGACGCCATGGAACTGGCTAAGTTCTTTCGAGAAAACCAAGTTGAGTGCCTGCTCGAGTATAAGGACAGGAAATTGAAAAAACAGATGAGTCGAGCAGACAAGCTGAATGCCACATGGAGCTTGGTGATCGGAGAAGAAGAAGTTAAAAAAAAGAAATACCAGTTAAAAGACATGAAAACCGGGGAGCAGAAAGAAGTCACTAAAGAAGAGGCTTTAAAAAGCATGACTTCGCAGATAGAGAAACCATGAGATCCGAAAATAATTTAGATTGGGAAAGAACACACTACTGTGGAGAGCTGCGGATAAAAGATGTGAACAGAGATGTGATTTTATTTGGCTGGGTCCATAAGGTCAGAGACATCGGGAATCTTATTTTTATAGATTTAAGAGATAGAGAAGGTCTTGTGCAGGTGGTTATTTCTTCAGGGTCTAAGAATCTCATCCACAAAGCAAAAAGCATTCGGATGGAATATGTGATTGGAATCAAAGGGATTGTCCAGTCCAGAGAGAAGAACATGAAAAACCCTGAGATTCCTACAGGAGACATAGAAGTCCAAGCCAAGGAAATGGAAGTTTTAAACGAAAGCGACACTCTTCCTTTTGTGATCTCAGATCCGGTCAAAGCAACAGAAGAGATGCGTTTTAAATACAGGTATCTGGATTTGAGAAGGCCTCACATGCAGAAAAACATAAAGCTGCGGCACCAAGCATCCATGAAGGTCCGGAATTTCTTAGATAAGCAAGATTTTTATGAAATTGAAACGCCTTTTTTAACCAAATCAACACCTGAAGGCGCCAGAGACTATCTGGTGCCCAGCCGTGAATATAAAGGACGCTTTTTTGCGCTTCCTCAATCTCCACAGATTTTCAAGCAGATATTTATGATTTCAGGATTTGATAAGTATTTTCAGATTGTCAGATGCTTCAGGGATGAAGATCTAAGAGCTGACAGACAGCCAGAATTTACTCAGATAGATATAGAGATGAGTTTTGTGGGCCAGGAAGAGGTGCTTTCCATTACCGAAGGCATGATGGTTTCATTGTTTGACCTTATTGGCGTAAAGCTGAAGAGGCCTTTCCCCAGACTGACTTATGAGGAAAGCATGGAGAGGTTTGGGACCGACAGACCAGACCTGAGAAATAAAATGGAAATAAGGGATCTTACTGATGTGGGTTCACGCATCAATTCTCATATTATAAAAACAGCGCTTCAATCAGGAGGAGTGCTCAAAGGGCTTGTGGTTAAAGACGGGAAAAAGATATCAAGAAGCGGTCTGGATAAACTGGGGAAAAAAGCACAAAAACTGGGAGCCAAAGGTGTTATATGGATAAAAAAAGAGGAAGAATTCAAGTCTCCTTTAAAATTAACCCAGGAAGATTTCACCCGTATATGGCAGGAGTCAGGAGCCCAAGAAAATGACTTACTTCTCCTGGTGGCAGATAAAAAAGAGACAAGTCTGCGTGTGCTTGGAGAGCTGAGGCTGACTTTTTCGTCTCAAGAGGACCCAGATAACAAAGATTATCGTTTTGTCTGGATCACAGACTTCCCTCTTTTTGAATGGGGTGACGATGAGAAGAAACTGGTTTCCATGCATCATCCTTTTACCTCCCCTAAAAAAGAGGATTTGTCAAAACTTGAAAAAGATCCTCTCAAAGTAAAGGCGAATGCCTATGACCTGGTTGTCAATGGGATAGAGATAGGAGGAGGTTCCATAAGGATACAGGATATCCACACTCAGAAAAGGATATTTAGAATACTGGGGCTGGATGAAAAAGAAGAGGAAAAAAAGTTTGGTTTTTTCCTAAAAGCATTGACCTTTGGGACTCCGCCTCATGGAGGGATTGCCTTAGGATTTGACCGTATTGTGATGATTCTAGCAGGAGAAAAATCAATACGGGATGTGATCCCTTTCCCCAAAACAACCAGCTCTTTTTGTCTTATGACCAACTCCCCTTCTGCTGTTGACCCGAAGCAGCTTAAAGAGCTGGGGATTGATATTATTGAGAAATATAAAAGGAGAAGAAATGATGAATAAAAATGTAAATTTATCAAGCCGTGACTATCAGAAAGCTTTGGAGATCGGTCGGCCTCCTAACATACAAAAACTCTTCCCTCATTCAAAAGCTTTGATTGTAAGCGGGAGATATATTGACAGGGCTGTCTTAACAAAAGGCAACGCCATATCCATGGCTGCCAATGGAAGAAATCACTTTGTTATCCGTGGAGCACTGCGGGCAGCTCAAAGAGCCAACTCAGTGATTATCATTGAGATCGCTAAATCAGAAGGAGGGGCTGATGCTTACTGTGCAGTGAACTATTGGAATATAGCAAGGCAGGTGGATGCGGTGTGCAATGAACTGGGCATAACCATACCTGTGGCTATTCATGCAGACCATTACACCATAAAGAAAAAGGAAGACATTGAACCGGCTCGTACAGAAATTCTTACTCTGTTTGAAGCGGGGATGACATCGCTGGCTCTGGATGCCTCTCATCTTTCAGAAGATGAAAATCTGTTGGCCAATATTGAACTGGTTCCTTATATTCCTGACTGGGCTTCACTAGAAACAGAAGTGGGAGAAATCAAAGGAAAAGAAGGGATGTCTACCAGAGAAGATGCCCTGTATCAAATACAGGGACTGAACGCCCATGACATATTTCCGGTTTGGATCGCCCTCAACAACGGCACCACTCATGGAATAGAAGAAAGCGATAAAGGCATTCAGGTCGGTTTGACTTCCCGGATACACAAAGCCATTGAAAAATATCA
>DASRVI010000187.1:0-4300 GCA_035655135.1 Acidobacteriota bacterium
CCGTATGCCTGAGCTGTATAGGAATTGGCTGATACAAATGAAATTCTTAGGAAAGCGCAGATGGTTGCAGTTTTTTAGCGCTCTTGTCTTTAATCTGAATATCCCTCTTTTTTTTAAGGGCCAAATATACAAAGGTCCCACCAAAGGCATCTGTGTCCCTATTCTCAACTGCTATTCCTGTCCTGCGGCCCTTGGAGCCTGCCCTATAGGCGCTTTACAAAATTCTCTGGCCAATCTCAGGTTTAACCTCTCTTTGGGAATCCATCAACTGGGCCTGTATGTGCTTGGCTCATTGGCTGTGGTAGGAAGCCTTGCAGGCCGGATTCCGTGCGGTTGGCTGTGCCCGTTTGGGCTCATTCAAGAGCTTTTTTATAAAATCCCTTGTCCAAAGATAAAAATACCCAGCTTTTTTAAATATTTTAGATATGTTGTTCTGGTGGTCTTTGTTTTAGGGATGCCCCTCCTTCTGGTGGATTCCATGGGATTAGGTCAAATCTGGTTCTGTAAATTGATCTGTCCGGCTGGGACTCTGGAAGCCGGCCTTCCTCTTATAGCTGCTAGTTCTGCACTTCGTTCCCAAATCGGATTTTTATTTCTCTGGAAATTCTTTCTTCTGATATTTTTTATTATCTGGATGATTTTCAGCTTAAGGGCCTTCTGCCGGACTATCTGCCCTCTGGGAACCATTCTTGGCTTTTTCAACAAAGTCAGCCTCTTCCAAATGCATGTGGACGATGAGAAATGTACAGAATGCGGTAAGTGCACTAAAGTGTGCCCAATGGGTCTGAATCCCGATCAGACACCCAATTCGCCAGAGTGCATCAGATGCCTGAAGTGCCTTGATAACTGTGCTTACGGAGCAATTGAGTACAATTTTCTAAAAAAATATCCTGTTCACAGACCCAAAAAGCTTAATATATAATGAGTAACATCGACATTAAGAAATAACCTGAATTATTCACGAGTCAAGATTGCTGCGTCATTGCGGGCGAATGATAGTGAGCGCGGCAATCTCATGTGGATACGAAGAACAATGAGATCACCACGGCGCTTCGCTCCTCGTGATGACGACAGTCGTGGTCCTTCACTGCGAATGCCCTGTAACGAAGCAGATGCAGTGAGATTGGCTCGCCTCAATGGTAAAAAATGGCGATTAAAATAAAAAATAAGAACAAGAAAAATGTTCAAGTCAATGTTCTTGAAAAAAACTTGCACATCGCTGAAATAAAATTAATAATGAAAGCATCGCCATTTTTTTATGAATAGTTCAGGATAAAAAGGATGGACCACATGAATTTATCTGATCGTGAAAGACGCGACCTGGTGGCTCAATGGGCTTTTGACGCCCGTACTATTCTGGGTCGAATGCACCTCTGGCTGGAGAATGTGGAAGTGGAGTGGCTTAGAGGGAAACAGGCTCCTGAGTTCACCAAAAATATCTCTTTTATGGACGGCCGCATGGAACGGTTGATGACCTTGACCGCAGCTTTGACTGCTTTGGGAACCCGACTTTTCGGCCGGTTCGGTGAAGGAAAAGATAAATCAAAGGAAGAACTGAATCGGGTCAAAAAGGATGCTGACGCTATATCTGCCTATGCCATGAGTGAGAGCCTTTGGTATGCCACCCGGCATCTTCCTGAAAATCATGCCGTGCTGGTCTGCATGGGAGAAGGATTGATGCCCAAAGGGGGAGAAACCAAAGAAATGGGATCTAACCCTCAACTGGGCTTTGGACGGGTCTATGCCCGCCCTCAGATTGCCAAATGGCTGGACAGAAGAGTCACACGTCTATTAAACCAAGACAACTACAGCTGGGAGAAATTCAGAGAGGACATCAAAAACTCCGGGATCACAGTCTGGGGATCTGCCATTGATACCCTTGAAAACACCTCCCGTTTTGCCATGGGTAAGTCTACAGGTCCTCTAACAGTGATGCATATTTTTAACCAGCCACTCCATATCACAAAACCTTATGAAGCTTATATGGGAAACCTTTTTTTGCCACTAAAAGTGGTCCGGAAAGCTGAAGAAAAATCACTTCTTCTGGACTTTATGACTCCACGAAAAAAAGTCGTAGAAGCCATTGAAGAGACTTATCCTGGTATCCAGAGGAAAAACATACATGTCTGGACTCTGGGAGGAGAAAGTCGAAAGAAAAGATTGGGCTGGCTTTGGAAGCAGTGGAAAGATCTGGGGGCCCATCTTATAGAAGATGGCTGGGCTCTGCCCACCAAAGGAAAGGCGTTCACTGAATCAGGCACCTATGCTCCGACTTATCTGGTAGGAACCTGGAAAGATAAACAAAAACAGACTCATTTGTTTCTTTTAGACGGCTATGCTGCTTCTGCAGAGGCTATGCAGGCAGTTAGCCTCACCCCTGCCCTGGACTTGGACGGGAGTCTAGTGACCTTCACCTCTAAGTTCGAACTTTCCATTGAGAAAGAACAGTTTGTCATGAAATTGAATCCGGATCAACCAGATTTCAAGCACAAATTGGAAGACCTGTTCCAAAAGCCAGTTGACCAGGATACTGTGGAGAAATACACCCGCATGATTATGGAGGCCAGAGAAGCAGAAATGCCTATCCGGCACCGTGTCATTCGAGCCCATGACTTTTTTCCTGAAAAAAATTGGGATGTCGCTGCTTTTTCAGGTTACATGTGCGATGATCCTTACACCGGAGCCAAGGGCATTGAATGTATTGATGAGGAAAGATATCGAGTGACCACCCGGATATCCACTCCCCGAGCTGGGAAACGGATCACTTTCACTCTCCGTTTGATGGAAGAGCCTGAAGAACAGCGGCTGGTCTTTAATCCGCTTTTGATCCGTTTTATCTATGGAGAGAATTTCCGCACCCGTCCGGTTAAGATATCTGACTCTGGGCGTATTCGAAACGAACTTCAGACCCTCTGTTCTGAAGCTCTGGAATATCTGGGTGATGGAAAAATCCTGGTTCATTTCGATCGAATTCCGCCCGAAGTGATATCTCTCAAAGACCAGAAAGTCCTGCGTGAAGTTCTCAAATGGTATAAAAAACACCACCCCATATGGTTCCACTGGCTGGAAATTTCTTCTTAGGCCTTTCAGGCCATTGACTCTTTCAAGGAAGGCTAAAAGGCCTGGCCAACACTCAAGAAAAATTTGTACCTCGGCTCTCCAGGCTGTGGATCCAGCTTAAATCCCCAATCCAGGCGGAAAATCATGAAAGAGGTGTGGACCCTTAATCCCAATCCAGCGGTCTTTCGTATATCAAATGGATCAAAATCCGAGAGCCTAGAATACACATTTCCTAAATCCATAAAAACCGCACCGCCCAGTATCTTATAAACAGGAAATCTCAGCTCCTGATTAAATATGAAAACAGCTTCTCCGCCCACAGGATCTCCTGTCATCAAATCCCGAGGGCCCAGGGCATCTTTTCCAAAGCCTCTGACTGTACTGCTCCCTCCCGCAAAAAACCTTTCACTTGGAATTAGATCACTCCTTATTCCTTTGGCGAGCCCCATTCGCAGTCCGGTCGAATACACCAGAGAATCAGCCACTGGAATGTAAATATAAGCCTGGCCAAAGTACCGAACAAATCTTGTGTCTGATCCAAGAAATTTGGGAGCGTACTTAATGTTATGAGACAGGAACATACCTTCTCTAGCATTTGTCATGCTGTCTCTGGTGTCTCTGGTCAGTGACAGGTTAAAGCTGCCAATCTGAGCTGTGGGATTAAAATCCATAGGGCTTGAAAGTTTTAAGTTGAATGTTCGGCTTTGTTCATAGGTATAATCAAAGGAAAGCAAATAAAATTTATTGAGCTTGACCTGCTGCAGAAAGGTCAGTCCAGTCCGGTCCACACTAAATGACGGTTTGTGTGTTCGGTTAAAAAAGGCAAATGTCTCGGTATTGATTTTCCAGCCTAAGAAATAGGGAGAGCGAATAAATGCTTTAATGTCTTGTTCGTCTTGGTTGATCCTGAAGCTGGTTCCTATAAGCTGCGCTCTCCCCAAGAAATTTCTATCAACCAGCTCTCCTTTCAATCCAAAATATTTCTCAGTATCAAAATGAATTCCGTAGCGAAGCCTGTAAGGCTGAAGCTCATGCACATGAGCTTTTATTTGATAATTTTGGACTTGCTGCATCCTGTTTGTTGACTCATCCTCATCTGAACCATTTCCTTCTAAAGGTACCGCTTCCACATCCACTCGTTGGAATATACCCAGGTCATACAGTTTTTTCTGAGACTCTCTGATATCACGGAAATTGACTGTGTCCTCTAGATTAAAACTCAACTCACGGCTTATTGTGT
>DASRVI010000188.1:0-4253 GCA_035655135.1 Acidobacteriota bacterium
AAGCTATGATAAAAATAATGGGAACAACAGGATACCCCCATGTTTTGTAAGGCCTTGGAAGCTCAGGAAATTTCTTTCTTAGCTTGAATACGGCCATTGCAGCAGTGATCCAAAATATAATCGCCATAAACATGACAAAGGTAAAAAGCTGTTCAAAGCTTCCACTCAATGTCAGAATGGCGGCCCATACTGCCTGAATAACAATAGCAAATCCTGGAGTATGAAATTTGGGATGAACCTTTGCAACTCCTTGAAAAAACAACCCATCTTTGGCCATAGCGTAGTAAACCCTGGGTCCAGCTAATAT
Organism: Acidobacteriota bacterium; assembly: GCA_035655135.1. Lineage (GTDB taxonomy): Bacteria > Acidobacteriota > Aminicenantia > Aminicenantales > Aminicenantaceae > WJMT01. The sequence continues at coordinate 308 of DASRVI010000188.1, forward strand.
AGAACCATTGAGTGATCCAAAAGTTGAAATGATAACTACCACTGAAATCAAAGCGGGAGCCATCCCTCCAAAAAGAACTGTTGCGGCTTTTTCTGCAATTCTTACTTCTCCAGCCATTTCTCCTATTGGAAGGGCATAGAGATAAATAACGTTAGTTAAAATATAGAGAGTGGTCAATATAAGAGTTCCCAGAAATAAGGCAAGGGGAAGGTTTCTTTGGGGATTTTTAATCTCACCTGCCACAAAATTAATATTATTCCATCCATCAAAAGCCCAAAATACTGCAACTAGAGCTACTCCGAATCCCATGATAAACTGAGAAAAACCTAATCCCGAAGGATTAATGGCTAAACTCACTGAAGTTCCCTTTCCGACGGTAAAGCCTAAAATAATTATAGCAAGAAGAGCCATAATCTTAAGAAGAGTGAAAAAATTCTGAATCAGCTTTCCGAAAATAACCCCAAAATAATTAAAAAGGGATAGTAGTAAAATAGCAAATATGCCTACTAATTGTCCCGCAGAAAGGGTGTACGAAAAGGAGGAACCGAACAAGGGGATGGGGAGGGAAAAAATTATATTAGACATGGAAAGAGAAGGGAAAAAGTAACCGAAATATTCTGCAAAAGCCACCGCCAAAGCTGCGATGCCTCCTGTCATATAAACCAAAAAAAGTATCCATCCGAATAAAAAACCATAGATAGGACCGTATGCCTCTCTTAAATAGACATACTGTCCACCCGCTTCGGGCATGGAAGCACCTAATTCAGCGTAGGTTAAGGCCCCAGCTAAAGTGAGAATCCCTCCTACCAACCAGGCCAGTAAAATTAAAAACGGAGAAGGGATAGACTTGGCCATAATGCCGGTTGTAAGAAAAATACCTGAGCCTATAACGATCCCCACCATAACCATAGTCGAATCAAATAATCCAAGCTGTCTCAAAAGACCATTCTTGTTGCTACCCAAATCTTCTTTGTTTCTGGAATGCTTAATCATTGTAGCTCCTAAAAAATAGTTTAATTAAGATTACTGTATGTTGCTCTATGATTTTATCACTATCAAATTTAAATCTTAATAAAGACAAACACGGATTTTAAATTTATCCTAAAAAGAAACTGAAAACTTTTGGTTACTTGTTTTCTCTTTTCTCTTTTTTTCCCAACTTTTTTTTCAGCTGTTCTCCTTTTCTTAGCTGTTCTTTATATAGATCCATTTTGCCCTGACGGTTGTAGATATCAGCTAAAATAAAATGGGCTAGGGGGGCATACTCGGATTCAGGATCTAATTCCAATCCTTTTTTACTCAGCTCTATGACTTCTTGAAAATTTTTTCCTATATCCAAATAAACTTTGGCCAAAAAAAGATAAGCTTTAGAGAATTTCGGATCCAACTCAATGCATTTCCTGTAATGCAGAATTCCTTCTTCTATTTTACCCATATTTATGAACAGTTTAGCCAGGTTAAAATGAGCACTAAAATCTGAAGGAAATAATTCAATTTCTTTTTGGTATTCCTCTGCGGCCTTTAAGTATTCCCCTCTTTTTTCATGAATGAGAGCCAAATTATAATGAGCGTCCGGAATCCGAGTCCTTAAATTCAAGGCTTTCTGGATTTCTTCTTGGCTAGAGTCTAACCTTTCCTTTTTTAAATAGGCTGTTCCCAAAAGATTGTGAGCCCTGGCGCTTCTCTCAGGTTCTAGATCAATTACTCTATTAAAACAGGCTATGGCTTCATCAACTTCATCCAATTCTAAATAAATTTCACCCAAATTCTGATGAGGCTTATGGTCTCTGGGGTCTAATTCTATCAGTCTTTCGTACCCTAAAATAGCTTCGTGGTATTTTTTTAACCGCTTGTAGCTTAGGGCTAGAGTGAATATCGCAGCTTCATACTCTGGATCGATTTCTAAAGTTTCCTTGCACTCCTCTAGTGCTTCTTCAACTCTATCCATATCTAATAATATCCGCGCTCTAGTCTCCCGAGCTTCCATAATGTTAGGGTCATTTTCTATGACATAAGAGATCTCTTTTAATGCCTCCTCTAGATTTTTCTCAGCAAATTGACCTTGGGCTACTTTTATCTTTTTATAAAGATGAATTTTATCTTTGGGATCTGCAAGATCTTCATTATTAACTTTGGATTGTGACTCAAATCCTCCGATATATCCCAAGGCCCTGAGTCTTTCCAAATCTTTTTCGTCTAATCTCGAGACAGGCCTTTCTTGTTCCTCACCCCGGTTTGATTTTTTTTGAAAATCTTCCAACTTTTTTTCGAACCTTAATGCTACTTCCCTGTTTCTATGGTATAAATTGATCTTTTCCCCTCTATCCTGATTTAAATCATAAAGCTCTGGCCTGGGAGCTTTTATAAATTTAAAACTCTGGCTTCGAAGGCTTTTCAGCTCACTCCATCCAAAATGATATCTTGGATAGTATGTCTCGCTGTAGGCCAAGCTTTCTTCTTCATCCTGTTTTTTCCCTAAAATCAAAGGAATAAGGCTTTTTCCCTGAATATCAGGGGGCACAGGCAAATCAAGTATTTCCAGAAGAGTGGGCATAATATCCACAGTTTCAACCTGTGATTCAATCACTTTCCCATTGAACATAAATTCAGGGATTCTTACAATAAAGGGCACTTTGATAGAAGCGTCATATACAAAAAATCCATGCCGGATTTCCTCATGTTCTCCCAAACTTTCTCCATGATCTCCCAAGATAATAATTACAGTCTTTTCATCCAAACCCTTTTTCATAAGCTCATCCAAAACTCTCCCAATAAGAAAATCAACATAGGCGATCTCACCATCGTAAAGTCCCCATTTTCTATTTCCGTATTGGGTTCTATAAGGCTCCGGAGGATCATAAGGAGAATGAGGATCGTAGAGATGAATCCAACTGAAGAATTTTTCTTGGTAGTGACTTTCTAGCCATTCAAAGAAAGGTTTAATAACTTCTCCACCTTCTCTTTGAACAGAACTAAGAGTTATTTGCTCGTATTTGCTAAAATCAAAGTCATCAAAGTAATAGTCGAATCCCTGATCCAGCCCCCAGGTAGAATCCAGGACAAATGCCCCAATAAAAGCGCTTGTAGCCCATCCATGCTCTTTCAAAACTTCTGCAAAGGTAATATTTTCTTCTGCCAAATAAAGACCGTTATCCCTAGCCCCATGGAAAAAGGGGTAAGTACCCGTAAATATAGATGAATGAGAGGGAAGTGTGAGCGGAGACTGACATATGGTATTTTTAAACAAAATTCCACTCTCAGCCAAGGAATCAATGTGTTTAGTTTTGACATTCTCATATCCATAACAACTTATGTGATCGGCCCTAGTTGTATCCAGAGTAATAAATAAAATATTTAAATCTGGTTGCTTAAGGGATTCTTTTATTTTCCCACCATAATTTTTCCATATTCCCCCTTTTAATACGAAAAAAAGCAAGACCGCCAATCCTATCCCTACCAAAATAAAACAAATAAGTCGGACTTTTTTTTTCTTCGGCAGCCTAAAGGTTGACTCTCGAGATTGATCAGAAAAATTTGGCTTGTGAAGGTTTTTCAGCTCAGCTTCTGTCCTCTTTAAATTAAGCTTTTTAAGTGCTTTCCTTATGAAAGATTTTGAGACAGACAGTTCTTCAGACATTATTTCATCTGATTTATGTCTGTAGTTTCTCCTTAAATAACTTTCTTGCTTCGCAGATATTTTCATTTCTAGTCCTTTATAAATAATATAAAAATATATAAAGTTTTCTTTTTAATTAATAAAATAGAAAAAAGATTATGTCAAATTATGTCAGCGATCTTGACATCTCAAACTTATTATGAATTATGAATCTAAGTTTATTCTTGATTCTCATTAAAAACCATGACAAACTTCCCTTATTTAATATAACTCCTTTCGGTTATTTAGTCTTTTGAGTATTCACTCAGTTTTTCCTATTTCCTTTTAATA
>DASRVI010000189.1:0-3644 GCA_035655135.1 Acidobacteriota bacterium
TTAAGACTTATGTATGAATCAGGGAGGCCGGAATATTTTCCGACTAGAGCTATGTTGACTTGATCTTTGGGGGATTTCATTTTTTCAACCATTTGTTCCCAATCTTCAAGATGGCGTTTCTTTACGGGTATTTTCAGTTTCTTCAGGATAATCTCATCTAATTTTTCTTTGGCAAAAAACAGAGGAATTTCATAGATGATGTTGGCATCTTTGGCTGTTATAACAGCTTCATAAGGAACGTTTGTGAATAAGGATATTTTGTTCTTGATTTTCTTACTCAGATCCCGGTCGGTTCTGCAGAGAAGTATATCCGGCTGAATACCGATAGCTCTCAGCTCCCGTACGCTGTGCTGGGTTGGTTTTGTTTTGAGCTCTTTAGAAGTCTTTAAATAAGGAACCAGTGTCAGGTGGATAAAAAGAGTATTATCCACGCCGAGCTCCAGTCTCATCTGACGAGTTGCTTCCAGAAAGGGCTGGCCTTCGATATCTCCAACAGTCCCTCCTATCTCAATGATCGCAATATCATTTTTTTCAGCAGCGGCTTGAAAAGCATTTTTAATTTCATCTGTCATATGGGGAATAACCTGAACGGTCTTCCCAAGGTATTTTCCATGGCGCTCCTGTTTGAGGATAGATTCATATATCCGACCAGCAGTCCAGTTATGAGCCTGAGTTGTATTGGTGGATGTGAAGCGTTCATAGTGTCCGAGGTCAAGGTCCGTTTCAGCTCCATCATCGGTCACATACACTTCACCGTGCTGGAAAGGATTCATGGTTCCTGGATCAACATTTAGATAAGGATCGAACTTCTTGATGGTGATGCTGTAGCCATGGCTTTCTAAAAGCCTTCCTATGGAGGCGGCAGCGATTCCTTTGCCTAAGGCTGAAAGGACTCCTCCGGTTATAAAAATGAATTTACTCATTATTTTATCTGTCTGTTCATTAATTTCTCAACCTTTGTTATGTCTTCAGGTAAGTTGACACTTAAAGTTGGATGTTTTGTTTCTACTGTTTTTATCTTGTATCCATTTTCTAAGATCCGAAGCTGTTCTAAATTTTCTGATTTTTCTAAAAAAGAAACGGGCAGATCCTTATATTTAATCAAAAATTCTTTTTGGAATCCGTAAATACCGATATGATGCCAAAAAAAGCTGGAAGGAGAAAACGGGATAGGGGACCGAGAAAAATAAAGCGCATTTTCCTCAGAATCTATGACTATTTTAACAATGTTTTCATCATCAAGGCATTTTAAGTTCTCATTTTTTTGACGGAGTGTCACCATGGGGACTTTTTCTTTCTGGAGGATTTTTACAAGACTGTCTATCATTTCTGGATTAACAAGAGGTTCATCTCCCTGGATGCTTATTATGATTGGGAATTCCAGGTATTCAGCTACTTCACAAACCCTTTCAGTCCCTGTTTTATGGTTAGGCGATGTCATTCTGACCTCTGCACCTAAAGATCGACATTTTTGAAATATTCTTTCATCATCAGTGGCGATGATAACCTGATCAAGACTTTGAGCTTTTTGGGCTCTTTTATAAACATGTTCTATCAAAGGACAGCCATTAATCAGAGCAAGGGCTTTTCCAGGGAATCTTTTCGAGCTGTACCGGGCTGGTATGACGCCTAAGGCTGGTTTCAAGTTTTTGGCTCCTCCTTTTTTTCTTTATTAGTGTCCTCTATTTCTTTTTTTGACGTGAGAGGAGATGATTGAGGTATTTTATCTGTAGTCTGGCAATTAGCTTCCAGAAAAGCTCCTTCTTCAACGATAAGTTTTGGGGTTATAATGGAGCCGATGATTTTTCCATTTGAATGCACTTCTACTTTTTCTTTAGCCTGAATGGTCCCCTTGACTTCTCCGCTGATCGACACTGAACCGATTTTAATATCGGCTTCTACTTTTCCATTATCCCCCACAATCAAGGTTGATTCAGAATTTATATTTCCTTTGAATCTTCCATCCAACCTAAAAGAGCCTTTGAATTCTAAATCTCCTTTGAATTTTGTGTTTTTGTCAAAGAATCCTGTTATTTTCGTTTCATCTAAATTATGTTTTTTATCTTTCATAATGATCTCCTTTTATGATTTCGTATATTCTATTGAGTTCATCTAAAGAATAGTAGCTGATTTTTAATGTCCCTTTATCTGCAGTTCCTGAAATGCTTACTTTTGTCCTTAAAATATCAATCAACTCATCTTTTAATGCCATTAAATCCGGATCTATGGCCGGAGAGCTTTTTTTCTCTTCGGTTTTCTTGATTTGCCTTACTAGTTTCTCAATTTTTCGGACAGTTATTTTTTCAGCTATGACTTTTTTAGCAAGTTTGACTTGGAGTTCTGGATCTTCTACTGAAAGCACGGCTCTTGCATGTCCCATAGTGAGATCGCCGGTGGAAAGCATTTTTTGAACGCTGGGAGGGAGTTTTAAAAGCCGCATATAGTTGGCTACAGAGGCGCGATCCTTTCCTACTTTTTCAGAAATTTGTTCTTGTGTGTATCCTAGTTCCTCTGCTAATCGGTTATAGGCTTCAGCTATTTCCATGGGATTCAAATCTTCTCTCTGGAGATTTTCTACTAAAGAGGCTTCAATTTGATGTTCGGCTTTCATGAGACGAATGAGAACCGGGATTTTTTTAAGGCCAGCTTTTTGAGCGGCTCGCCATCTCCGTTCACCCACAATGATTTTATAATGATCCTCTTCTGGAACCGCCACTATGGGTTGAAGTACTCCTGTTTCTTTAATAGAATTGGCAAGTTCTTCCATAGATTGAGGATCAAAATTTTTTCTAGGCTGATCAAAGTTGGGCTTTAGCTTTTCAATATCAAGCTCTACATATTTTTCTTCTTTCAAAATACTGTAATCTTCTGGTAGAAAGGCTTTCAGCCCTTTTCCTAATGCTTTCTTTTTCATTTGGTTAGCAACTCCTGAGCTAAATTTAAATAAGATTGGGCCCCTTTTGATTTAATATCATAAAGAAGGACAGGCTTTCCAAAACTAGGGGCTTCGGCCAGCCTAACTGTTCTCGGAATAATCACTTCATATACGATCTCTTTAAGGGATTTTCGTATTTCATTAGCCACTTGTTTGGAGAGATTGGTTCTTTCGTCGTACATAGTCAGCACAATCCCTTCTATGCTGAGAGAGGGATTAAGATAAGAGCGGACCTCATCCAAGGTCTTCAGGAGATCTGGCATGCCTTCCATGCAGAAAAATTCTGTTTGCACGGGCACTAAAATGGAATCTGCGGCCGTAAGGGCGTTAATGGTTAAAAAACCTAAAGAAGGAGGACAGTCAATCAATATGAAGTTGAAGCGTTGTTTCACTCTCTGAAGGGCATTTAAAAGCCTTTTTTCCCTGTTGTCCACTGAATACACTTCGGCTTCAAATCCTGATAATTCAGGGGAGCTGGGGCAAATGTATAGGTTGTCTAATTCATAAGCAATAACCTGTTCCATTAAGTCTTTTCCATCCATGAGAGCTGGATAGATCCCCCTGTTTTCTTTTCTCTCAATGCCCATTCCTGCTGTGGCCATTCCCTGAGGATCAAAGTCTATCACAAGGACACGTTTATTCTTTAAAGCTAGAGAGGCTCCCAGATTTATGGCGGTGGTGGTTTTTCCAACGCCTCCCTTTTGATTAG
>DASRVI010000190.1:0-13433 GCA_035655135.1 Acidobacteriota bacterium
TCACATCTTTGGGATAAACCCCTTTTGGCAGCTCTCCTGTAAGCTCAATTTTTAGGGTCTCAGGCACTTTAAGCCATATTTCATCCGTAGCCCATACAGTGGCCGCTTCTGTCCTTCCGATCCCTGCAGAAAAAGCTCCTACAGAACCATAGCTGGTGGTGTGAGAATCCGCGCCTATTACCAGGTTGCCAGGAAGAGCAAATCCCTGCTCAGTAAACACTTGATGACAGATTCCATTATTGATATCAAAAAAGTGCGGGATGCCCTGCTTTTTAACAAATTCCCTTATTTCCTTATGGTTCTGGGCGTATTTTTCTGAAGACGCAGGAGTCACATGGTCCAGAACAATCACTATTTTTTCAGGATTCTGCACCCTGTCCTTTCCGAACAATATGAATTTTTTGATAATGGCTGCTGAATTGTCATGGGAAAGCACAAAATCAGGAGAGACTGTGACAATATCTCCGGCCCGCACATCTTTCCCGCTTTTTAAAGACAGTACTTTTTCTGAAAAAGTCTTTCCCATTTTTAAACCTGACCTATTCATAAAAAAATGGCGATGCATTCATTATTATTTTATTCTCAACGATAAACAAGATTTTTTCAAGAAAAATGACTTGCACATTTTTACTATTTGTATTTTTTATTTTAATCGCCATTTTTTTTACCTTCCAGGCGAGCAAATCTTACTGCATCTGCATCGTTACAAAGCATTCGCAGTGAAGGACCACACCTAATGTCATTACAAGGAGCGAAGCGACGTGGTAATCTGACGACCATTTAATTATAAAGAGGTCATTGCGAGGAACACAGTGACGAAGCAATCTCAATGGTAAGCGCCTTACTTTGAGATTGCTCATTTCATTCGCAACGACATTCTATTTATAAAAAAGGTCATCGGATTGCCGCGCTCCCTTGCGGTCGCTCGCAATGACACAGCAACCTTGACTCGTGAATAATCCAGGTTAATAATTTATATTATATTTTTAGACTCTCAAAATTGACAAAATCCGCATGATTCACAATCACAGCTTCCACTGTTTTTCGGGCTCCATCTCCTTCCTTGGAATGGGCGGCAATGATGTGAAGCACCTCATCCGGAATCCCAAAACGGCTGGCAAAGACCGCTCCTGATATGGGGTGCCGCAAAAGTTCTCCTTCTCTGCTTTTGACAAATTCTCCGTTTTCTTTTTTATACTCAAAAAGCTTTCCCACATCATGAAGAAGAGCTCCTGAGAGCAGGGTATCCCGGTTTATTGGAATGTTTTCTTCGTATTTTTCCAAAAGAACATCAGCTATTTGAACAGAGCAAAGCGTGACCGCTCGGGTGTGCTTGATCAAACTCACCGGAGTATTCCTGATCAATAAAGTGAAGGGCATTTTCTCCAGGTCTTCGACAGTCCATTCTCCTTTTTCCATGGCCCGGCGCCACACTTCAATTGTTTTCTCTTTAAGATCCTTGTCTTTGATCATTTGAAATTCGGGCATGAGTGACAGCAGTTTTTTAGCCATTTATAAGCTCCTTTCAGAGGGCCCGTCATACTCAAAATCAGTGGGGTGAATTTTTCTCATGGGCCTCATTCTTGTTTTCTCTTCATGAACATGGGCCACCAGCCCGGCTACCCGAGACAGGATAAAAAAAGCGTTTCCTATTTCCGGTGGGATATCCAGTTCGCACAGAAGCGCGGCTATGGCTCCGTCCACATTGATGGGAAGGGCCTTTCCTGTCATCTCTTTCAATGCTTTTTCCACAGCCAGCGCTGTTTTCACATACTCTCCGGCCAGTCCTAATTCTTCGGCAAGGTCAAATAATCTTTGGGTCCGGGGGTCTTTTTTGTGAAGGCGGTGACCAAAACCAGAGGCTCTTTGTTTTCTTTCCTTCATCTCTTTTAACTCGCGGAGAACCACATCCTCGAGTTCTTCACCTGATTCGATTTTTCTTTTGTTTATTCGAATGAAAAGCTTCATTCCCTCTTCTATGGCGCCTCCATGATACCGGGAAATAGCCTGAACTCCGGCAGCCACAGCTGAGTTCAGCTCAGCTCCGGTGGAAGCCACGGTTCGGGCTGTAAGCACTGAAGGAGGACTGGCTCCATGGTCCACTGAAGAGACCAGGATAGCATCTATCAATTTCCCCACTTCCTGAGAAGGCATCTCTCCCTTTAGCACCAGATATATGGCTTGAGAAAAAGAAATCTTACCTATCAATTGGTCCACCGGATAACCCCTGACTTTGACCTTATTGGGTTCGACTTCAGTAATCCCTGTTTTCCAGTTTAGATCACTCATCTCTTTTTCCCCCTTTTTTGAGTAATTGTCCGGCTTTTTTGGGAATATCGGCCACAGCCTCCACCACATGAACGCCGGCTTTTTTTAAAAGATTGACTTTAGACTCATGGGAACCCCGGGATCCCTCCACAATGGCGCCGGCATGAGAGAACCGGGTCCCTGATTTGGCTGCTTTGCCCCCTATGTAAGCCACAACAGGCTTCTGGATCCGGCCGCTGGACACCAGATCAGCCACCCTCTCTTCCTGGGTGGTTCCGATCTCGCCGAACATCACCATGAGTTCGGTTTCATTATCTTCCTCTAAAAGAAGCATGACTTCAGGATGAGAAAGCCCCACCACAGCATCTCCTCCCACATGGATGATGGTGCTCTGCCCCAGTCCCGCTTTGGTCAAATAATAGGAAATAGCTGAAGTCATGCCCCCGCTTCGGGAGCTCACGCCTATAGAACCCGGGATAAACCACTCCTGAGCGCTTTCAGCCCGTCCTCCGATCATCCCCAGCACGGCTTTCCCCGGACTGACTAACCCCAGAGTATTGGGGCCCACAAATCGAGCTCCTTTTTGTTTTGAAAAACGGGCTATTTCCAGAACATCATGGATAGGAACTCGGTCTGGAATGAGAACCACCAGTTTCACACCCGCATCAATGGCTTCCAGAGCCGCGTCTTTCACCAGAAAAGCAGGAACAAAAATCACACTGATGTCCAGTTCTCCGCATTCTTCAAAAGCTTGCTTCACAGAGTCATAAACAGGGACTCCGTAAACCTCCTGCCCGCCTTTTCCCGGAGTCACTCCGGCTGTGACTTGAGTTCCGTAATCTTTCATCAGACGGGTCCGCACCATGCCTTCGCGCCCAGTAATCCCCTGGACCAGGACTTTTGACTTTTCATTAACCAGTATAGACATATTTATTCTTGACTTTTTATGACATTCTCTCTGTATTCTTTCAATCCTGGGATGGGAAGATGGATAAAGATGGCATCCTGTTCATGGAACCTGCAGAAAATCTCACAAGCAAGACATTCCGTGCATTTGCCTTTTTCCGCCTCTTCCCGGCTTATGGCAAGAACCGGTTTATCTTCATCTAACTTTAATATATTTTGTGCGCAGGCTTTGATGCACCCTTTGGTAGCACAAGTAAGGCACTTATCATGCTGGATAAAGATCTCCCCGGTGGAAGTTTTAAAAGAATACCCATCTTCCTTTATTTCAGGCTCTTTAATGGGTCTCACCTTGTGAGGGAGAAAATGATTTTCAGTGATGAGTTTTTTCATTCGCTTGGCGCAAAATTCAGGGGAATCATCTCTTCCATATCCTTCCACTTCACCCGGTACATCCTTAAGATATTTGTGGAGAATCTCAATGGCTAAGGCCTCATAGTTCCCTCCCAACCGCAGAACAGCCGGGATCTCAATCCGCTCCTCCGAAAAAGCTTTGGTCAATCCTCTGGCTGAGTGAAACTGTTCCTGACTGGCCACTCCCGACCCCGAGGCGAAATAGCCTTTGATATGAGGCTGGGAAAGGATGATTTTGGCGGCTCTGTAAACTTTAGAAGCCGATGGATTCCCGCTGGTATCGCAGTAATTAGCCAGCCTGAATCCCTGGTCCAGCACCGCGTCCATAGACATCATGCTGCCTCCGCCTCCAGCGCCGTTAAACCCAATGACATTTTCTTTTTCTCCCACTTCATCCATCATCTGGAAAAAGTAGAAAGTGCCCCGGTGATCGTTTTTCTCCACCAAATAAGCGATCTTTTCAAGCTCTGTGGGTGGCCGGTCAAACTCTCTGGCTACTTCAATGCCCAGATCCGGATGCCTGAAGACCGCATAATCATCCACCACAAAATGGCAGTCAGCCGCATAAACCGAGCCGTCTTTAGCCAGGACTAAAGGATTCATCTCTGCTGAGCGGGCATCGTATTTTTTTGCCACCTGATAAAACTTGGCCAAAATGCGGGATAACCGGGTGAGTGTTTTCCCGGATATGCCTGTTTTGCGGATCAGATCCCTGGCTTCAAACTCACGAAGCCCTTTTTCTACATCCACCAGTCTCCTAGTGATTTTATCCGGATATTTCCGGGCGATCTCTTCTATACCTGTTCCTCCCATGGTTGAGAACACCATGACCGGGGATTTCTCAGCATCATCGATCACCAGACCAACAAAATATTCGGATAGGATGTCGATTTTCTCTTCCACCAGAATTTTTTCAACGAATAGATTCTTTATCTTCAATCCTAACATCTCCCGGGCTGCGGAGGCAGCCTCTTCGGGAGAGTCCGCAAATTTAATTCCTCCCTTTTCTGCTCGACCCGTAGCCCAGACCTGCGCTTTGAGCACTACAGACCGGTTTAGTTTTTGCGCAGCTTCTGCCGCCTCTTCAGGAGTGGCGGCCACGATTCCTTCAGGAATAGGGATGCCGCTCTTTTTAAGAAGACCTTTACTCTGATACTCAAATAATCTAGCCATTTTTCCAGGTCATTAGTTTAACAAAAAAACAAGGAAGGTTCTATAATAAAAATCAGGGAAGGCTCTCTTTTTTCAGAAAACGATCTTAAAACTGGTTCCCTTGGTTTTTTTTAATTGGAGCGACCCTTGAAGCTGCTGCTCAGCCAGTATTTTCACCAGAGTAAGCCCCAAAGATTTGGCGCTTCTTATATCCAAATCTCCAGGTATTCCTTTTCCATTATCAGAAACAATAAGTTCTTTCTTCTTGCCTTTCCGATTGCGAATAGCGACTCTGATTTCTCCGCTGGTTCCGTCCGGAAAAGCGTGCTTTATGGAATTGGTGAGGAGTTCATTAATAATAAGACCACAGGGAATGGCTTTGTTTATATCCAGATAAATATCTTTTATATCTGTATGAAATCGAATTTTTTTCTTCTCCACACCATAAGTAGTGCGAAGATGATTGGTCAGACTTATGACATACTCACTCAAATCAACATTAGTGAAATCTTGGGATTGGTACAATTTTTCATGGATGATAGCCATGGACTTGATTCGATTCTGGCTGTTCTGCAGCACTTTGGCTGTTTTTTTATCATCGATTCTAGAAGACTGAAGATTGATAAGACTGGAAATAATCTGCATGTTGTTTTTTACCCTATGATGGATTTCCTTGAGAAGCACTTCCTTTTCTCGAAGAGAGTCTTTTATTTTTTGCTCTGCTTTTTTTCGGGTGCTGATATCTCGATAAATGGCGTAAGATCCAACTTGTTTTCCTCCCACTTTAATAGGATGGGCAAGCAAAGAGACATCAATCTTTTTTCCGTCCTTACAGCAGCGCCGGGTCTCCAGAGCGTATTTTTTCCCTTCTCCAGTCAGTTTTGTTATGGAGGTGGCTTCTTTGTATAAACTCTGAGGTGCTAGTAAGTCATCTATGCTTCGGCCTACAGCTTCTCCTCTGCTATAGCCAAACATTTTGGTGAACTCACTGTTGACCCGAAGAACATTTCCGAAATTATCTGTGGTGACCACCCCTTCCTGACTGCTTTCCAGAAGCTGATCCAGATAAGCTTTTTCCTTTTCCAAGGACTCCTTCATGGTTTTTGTTTCTTTCAGTAAGCTTGCGTTTGAAAGGGCATGAGATACAATATGTCTGAAACTTTTCAGCATTTCCATCTCATTTTCGGATATTTTCTCCTCAGGGCTTGAAATAAAAATAGCCCCCGCCAGTTCATTTTTTACATCCAGGGGAATAACAATGTAATTTTTTGTCCTGTTTATTCTTTGAAGGACGGCGCACATTTTTTTATTTATGACAGGATAGAGAACTTCTTCCAGGCTTTGAGCCACTACTATCTGTCCGTTATGAACCGCATTGACTGTTTCATTCAGATCTGGTTTTAGGGTAATTTTAAAGTCCTTCAGGGAAAAACCTATGATTTTATTTATTTGGGGAAGAAGTTCTTTTCGGGTGGAAATAGCCTTGATTTCATGACAATCTTTGGCTTCATTATACTTAAGAATAAACACAGTGGTATAGCCCAGGGTCTGAACGGCTTCATCAGCTACTTGAATTAATATCTTTTCCAGATCAAATGAGCCGTAGACCGATTTGGTCACTTTTTGAAGCATCTTCAGTCGAGAAGAGATTTCTTTGCTCGCATCTTTTACTTTGGTTTTGTTTTTATTCATGCTATTTTGAGGATAATAATTTTTTAAGCTCCTTCATTCACTCTAATTGGGGTTATTGATTCCACTTTAATATAAACAGATTTCTAGATTTTTCACTACCACACTATTTATGACTTTTTGAACTGACTTTGACAACACCTCTAAAGATGATATTGGGGGTGATTTTATTTGAAAAAATTTAATTTGAATATAAATAATGATTAAAATATAATTTTATCTTATGAATAAAGAAAGAAAAGATCCTGTATACCTAAGACAAATCATCGCTCAATGCTATGACAAACTGACAAAAAAAGAGAAACATGTTGCCGATTATTTCATCAAAAATCAATACAATATCTTCACTCTATCTGTTGAAGGAATAGCTAAACAGACTGGAGCCAGTACGGCAACTATTGTGAGGTTTGCTCAACATATGGGATTTTCAGGTTATAATCAACTCAAAAACCAGTTAATAAATGAGGTGAAAGAAAAGATGAGACCTGAAGATCGGTTCAAGTTACTCACACAGAATCAGAATAAAATATCTGCCTGTATGCGAATTGCCAAACAGGAAGTAGAAAATATTAATCTGACCTTAGATAAATTAGATAGGGATCGATATGAAACATTTATTGAGTCTCTGAAAAAAGCAAAAAGTGTTTTCACCATAGGAATTGGCATCAGTTCTATAATGGCCCGATTGAGTGCTTATTGGCTTAATCAGGCAGGGCTGAAAACTTATTATTGTCAACAGGAAGAACATTCCTTTATAGAGAGACTGATCAATCTAAAAAAAGGAGACTTTATACTTGGATTCTCCTTCCCTCCTTATTCAAAAGATACCATTAGAGCCATGAAATTTTGTTATGAACGAGATTTAATGTGTTTGTCTATCACAGATAAATTAACTTCACCTATTGTGAAATGGTCTCAAGAATATCTTATTGTTCAGACAAAAAATTTGATGTTTACAAATTCAATTTCAGCTTTGTCTATGCTCATTAATTCCATTGCCACTGAAATAGCTCTTATGAATAAGAAAAGGTTAGTAAAAAACATAGACTTTATCTATGAATTATTGAAAGAAGATTATTACACTTGATCCCTCAAAGATTTTTTCCAGAAGAATAAAAGACAAAATTTCGGGGAATAAAAAAAAATAAAATTTTCTTGAAATATATAAAAAAAGTAACTATTATAAGAATAAATGTAATATTTGTTACATTTAAGAATGTTTTTGAAAATTTATTTGCAGAAAGGAGGTTCGATATAAATTTTAGAAGAAGATTCTAACACTAAATAATAAAAAATAAGGAGGTTTAAATGAAGAAAACAAGTATATTGATTTTGGTTCCTCTTCTACTCTTATTCGCTTCTCAAATAAATGGTCAGGATACTTTACAGTCAGGAAGGATAGAAGGCAAAGTTACTGATACCGAAGGAGAACCTCTTCCCGGAGTGGATATTGTTATAGAAAGCGATGCTTTAATCCAAGGCACAAGATCCACAGTGACTTCCACTGATGGAACCTACAGATTTCCCCGTCTTCCTATCGGAGATTATAAAGTTACAATTAAACTGAGTGGATTCAAGACATTGATAAAACAAGATGTGCAGGTTGTTTTAAGAAAAACAACCACAGTCAATGCCTCATTAGAAATAGGAGCGATAGAAGAAGAAATCACGGTCATTGGAGAAGCTCCGGTGGTGGATACAAAATCAACCACTGTGGGAACAAATTTCACAACCCCAATGCTTCAAAAAATACCATCCGCCCGAGATCCCTGGGTGATACTGCAGCAAACTCCGGGTATGGTAATGGACAGGGAGAATGTCGGGGGAAGCGAAAGTGGGCAGCAAAGTGACGGGTATGTTCACGGAAGTTTAGGAAATCAGACCGGATATTACATTGATGGAGTGAATATGACCGATCCTTCTGATTTGGCTTCAATGATGTATTATGATTTTGATTCATTTGGCGAAATCCAGGTTGAAACAGGCTCTCACGAAGCGGACGTACAGGTAGGAGGAGTTGTTATAAACATGGTCACCAAATCTGGAGGAAATAAATTCAGCGGAGGAGTCACCCTTTACTTTGAAGATGAAAGCTTCCAGACCAATAATATCCCTGAGGACGACCCAGTTTATGAAGGGGCAGGCTTTGGGAATCCTGTGCACTATCTCTATGATTACGGATTCGACTTAGGAGGCCCTATCGTTAAAGACAAGCTTTGGTTTTATGGAGCTTTCCGCCGGACAGAAATCGACCGCTATATTATTGGCTATGAACTGAATGGAGAACCTCAAAGAGAATACACTGATTTGGTCCACGGTACATTTAAGCTCACCTGGCAGGCAACAAAAAATAATAGATTAATGGGTTGGATTAATCTGGACAGAAAGGCCAAACCAAACAGAAGTGCAGGTGCCACAAGACCCCCGGTGACTACAGAACTTCAAGATTCAACCTCCCCATTTTATCATCTGGAAGACACCTGGACAGTTAATCCCAATCTCATATTAAATTTTAAAGCTGGAATTTCCAATATGTGGTATCAAAGAGCCCCTCAGGATGAAGTCGATATGAATCAGACCGCCATTCGCATTTATTATTCTGAGCCTACCAGGAGAATGTATGAAAATGCGTATTATGTTTACCGCTGGTATTACCACGACAGATATCAGTTCACGGCTTCAGCGAACTACTTTAAGGATGATTTAGTGGGAACTGATCATGAGCTCAAAGTAGGATTTGAATACCAGAATGCTCCTTTTCACACCACCCGGAAGCATCCAGGCGACACTCTGATTTACTGGGACTACCCCGACCACACCGGCCCCTGGCAGGTATGGACTTTCAGGGATGAAAAATGGGATCAGACCAACGAAGTCTTTTCAGCTTATATCCAGGACAGTATTTCTTTTGATGACAAGCTGACCCTTAATTTGGGTCTAAGGTATGACGGCACGCGCTGTCACGTCAATGAAACTCATGTAGAAGGGAATCAATGGACAGAGTATTACGAGCAGAGGTTTGGAACACCGGTTGCTCTGACCACTCCAGAAAAAAGAAATGTAGTAGTCTGGAACGTGCTGTCTCCACGAATCGGATTGACATATGATATATTCGATGATGACACAACCATTTTAAAAGGGAGTTACGCCCGCTATTCGCAACAAACAGGCTATTATCCAGCAGAATATGCGGTTGAAACAGGATATTTTGATGTGGACTACAGGTGGTATGATGATAATGGTGATGGAATCCCTCAAACCAATGAATTTGGATATGTGAGTTATCATGATGTGGGTCAGACTGTAGAAATTGACCCGGATTTGAAATCTCCCTATACCGATGAAGTTACATTGGGTATCGAAAGACGAATAACCAATGATTTGGGGCTTAGTTTAAACTATCATTACAGACAAAACAAAAGATTTATGTGGACAGATAATTTAGCCTTAGATCCGGAAAGAGATTACACTCCGATTAATGTGCAAGATCCCGGCCCAGATGGAGACTTGGGAACAGCTGATGATGGGGGAACTTTAACTCTGTACAATCTTGATGAGGCTAAAGTTGATGTTTTTGATCCCTTTATCACCACCAGACCTGGCTATATGACTTATTACAGCGGTGTGGAATTGGTTCTGCGAAAAAGGTTCGCAGATAAATGGCAGTTTATGGGGTCTATATCTTATGGAACCACCAAGAAGAAAATCCCTCTTGAATCTGTTGATGATCCTAATAATAGAGAAATGAATGACAATACCCCCACCAGTGTAGACTCACCTTTAATCATTAAATGCAGCGGAAGTTATGAACTTCCTTTTGGTATATCTTTCGCTGGATCCTTTGGCTATCGCACGGGATATCCAACTCAAAGATGGTTCAGGTATTATGATTTGAATCAAGGAAGCGTGGATGTCGAAACAGAAAAGTACGGATCAGAAAGACATCCTGATTTAGTCAATCTTGATCTGAGATTGAGCAAGACTTTCAAGTTAAGAGAATGGGGAAGCATAGAAGCCATGCTTGATGTATTCAATGTATTCAATAATGCAACCATTCTTGATTGGGATGCTGAATCGTGGAGTGGTTATCATAATGTTTATCAAGTTCTGGCGCCTCGAATTGCTAGATTAGGAGTCAAATTTAACTTCTAAGTCTTTTTTGAATCAGTATATTTTAAAGGGGAACCTCTCAAAGGGTTCCCCTTTATCTTTAAAAAATAATATTTTAAAATAACATAAGCTTGAGACTTAAATGCAAAAATCTCTCCGCCACAAAAGCATATATTCGGCATTAGTCATCGGTCTTATATTTTTTCTATCATTTCCTTCTCCAATCAAATGTTCTTCTTTCTCGGATCCTCCAAAACTTAATGTCTTGATCATTACTATAGACACGCTCAGAGCCGACCATTTGGGTGTCTACGGCTATGAAAAGATCAGAACGCCCCATATCGATCGATTGGGAAAAGAAGGAATCTTGTTTTCTCTAGCTTATTGTCCGGTCCCTCTCACTCTGCCTTCCCACTGCTCCTTGTTTACAGGAACTCTTCCTGTCTTTCACGGGGTACGAGACAACGGATATCCCATCCCTCCTTCTTTGACTACCCTATCTGAAATATTCAAAGATCAAGGATACAACACAGCTGCCTTTGTAGGCGCATTTCCACTGGATTCGCGCTTTGGTTTAGATAAGGGATTTGAAGTTTATAATGATTTTTACAAAAGTAAGGACAGAATTCGAGATCTCTCCTTTGTGGAAAGAAAAGCTGAAGCGGTGAATGAAAGTGCGCTTGAATGGATTAAACAGAATAAAGATAATCCTTTTTTTGCTTGGATTCACTACTTTGATCCCCACTCCCCTTATGATCCTCCGGCGCCGTATAATATCCAGTATAAAAGAAGAGAGTACGATGGAGAGATTGCTTATACAGATCAAATAATAGGAGAGCTCCTCAAGACATTAGAAGAACAGAACTTAATAGAAAAGACATTAATTATACTGACCTCTGATCACGGGGAAGGATTGGGGGAGCATAACGAAAAAACTCATGGAATTTTTATCTATGATTCGACTTTGAGAGTTCCATTAATTTTTTATAATCCCAAAGTTCTTCCGGAACACAGAGTCATAAATGAACCTGTGAGTCTCATAGATATCATGCCTACAGTCCTGGATTTAATGGGATTTTCTCAACCCCTTGATATTCAAGGAAAATCATTTAGAACCAATCTGTTCGGCAAAAAAATTCATCATCGAGAGTATTTTTATATTGAATCTGTCGCTGCCATGCTGGATAGAAATTGGGCGCCTCTCCAGGGAATTCGAACGGATAATTGGAAATACATTCACGCTCCTATTCCCGAATTATATCACATGAAGAAAGACCCACAGGAGTTGAATAATATTATTGAAAAACATCCTGAAACAGCCAAAAAGTTAGAAGCCAGATTAAAAGAAATGATTGAAAATTTTTCATCTCCCCATTCCACTCATGTATTTCAAACAGATATGGACAGAGAAACAAAAGAAAAACTTGGGGCTCTGGGTTATGTGAGGTTGAATGTGCAGCCTAACGGAGAGAACCTGCCTGATCCCAAGAATATGATTGAAGTTGATAACCTTTTTAATGAAGCCATTATAGCCTCAGAGACAGGAAAACTAGCATTAGCCCATCAGCTCTATCAAAAACTTCTCAATAAACAGTCTAACTTTATCATTGGATATGAATATGCTTCATATAATCTGTATAAAATGGGAAAAATAAATAAAGCCATCGAACTGCTCGAAAAAGCTGTTCATCAGAATTTGATCACCAAATCCTTATTAGCGCGGTTAGGTCTTTATTATCAGGAAGCCGGAAGAATTAAAGAGTCTATAGAAATATTGGAAAGAGTTGTACAAAATCACAAAGATTATGCAGAAGCTTTCAACTATTTAGGAGTCAGCTACTTTAAAGCAAACCAAATGTCCAAAGCTGTTGCGTGCTTCCAAAAATCTCTTTCTCTGGATAAACATTATGCTATGGCTATGAATAACTTAGGTAATTGTTATCTGTCTTTAGAAGAATACGATCAAGCAGAACAAAATTACAAACAGGCTATTTCTGTGGATCCGGGATTAGATTCACCTTATAATGGATTGGGAGTGGTTTATTACAGAAAGGGAAAAATAAATAAATCCATTGAGCAGTGGGAAAAATCATTGCAAATCAATCCCCGTCAGGCTGATACCTTGTACAATTTAGGCAGAGTTTACTTAAATCAAGGGAACAAGAAAAAAGCTTTGGAATTTTTAGAGAGATTTGTCAATCAAGCTTCCCCTTACAAATACAAAGAAGACATTGAAGAAGTCCGAAAAGTCATTGAAAAACTGAAAAAAGAGTTAGGCAAGAAAAAAATTGAAGGAGAAAAAAATTGAAGAAAAACCTTAAATGCTTTCTCATCCTTATTTTAGTTTTATTCTTTCCACTCCTTTCTCACTCTCAGGGATATTTGTTTATCATCGGGGGAGGAAAGAGACCTCCGGAGATGATGAAAAAATTTATTGAATTGGCAGAGAAAGTCAAGAGCGGAAAGATTATTGTTTTCCCTATGGCCAGCAGTGTTCCCGATGAAGTCGGGCCGGAACAAGCCCAGGAAATGAGAAACTTGGGAGCCAAAAAAGTGGAGTTTCACATTTTGACTCAAGTACAGGCTTTGAAAGAAGAATCCGCCTCTATGTTGAATGATGCAGGAGGTGTGTTTTTCTCTGGGGGAGTTCAAAGTCGTTTAACCGATGTTCTCCGGGACACTCCTGTCCATAAAAAGCTGTTAGAGATTTACAAAGAGGGAGCTGTGATGGGAGGCACCAGTGCCGGAGCAGCGGTGATGAGCAAGATTATGATAACAGGAGATGAAAAAAGAAAAGATGAGGAAGAAACTTCCTTTTCTTCTATAGAAGCAGACAATATCGCAACAGTTCCCGGATTTGGTTTTATCAAGTCTGCTGTCATAGACCAGCATTTTAT
>DASRVI010000191.1:0-5781 GCA_035655135.1 Acidobacteriota bacterium
TCAAAAAAAAAAGAGGCTGCCTGAAGCTCTTGTAAGCTCCAAACAGCCTCTTTTTTTAAAGTCAGCTGTGTTAAACTATTTTAAATCTTATTTTCGCACCCTACGGCATTTCAGCTTCCTCGGCTTTGACTTATGCAAAAATCATACCATCTTTCATATTTTATTGTTTCCTGAGGAAATCTATCTTGAGCCTCTCTTTTTTTTTGCATGATTTTTGTCTAATGAACAATTATATGAATAATCATCCAAATTATTGGATAGGACTTATTCTTACTTCTTTTAAATTTCAACCTATCTATCCTGGATTATTCATAAAAAGTTTTAGTTTACTTGAAAATGGAAAATAAATTTACATGAAGTAAAAAGAATTTACATTTCGACTCTCAGTCAAACTTTATCTTACTTTTCACTTTCTCAGCTATCATAGGCAGTCCATCCTGAATTTTTAATTTTTCAATCTCTCCGTATTTTAAGTTCTGGCAGTATTTAATGAACGAATACCAGGCAGGATGTAGATGAATAAGCCTACTCTCTTTACATTCTGTATCTGGATTTTTCATTATTCTTCCCCTTATAAAACCAAACTCTCTGTTCTGACGTTTTATTAATTGAAGTTATTCTCATTGGTTTCATCAGCTATGCCATAAAAATGTGCATATTTTATGCCATCCTCATTAATCCGATAATCTAGGCTCTTATTATCAACAAAAAAGACATTGATGGCATAAATTTTGCTTCCATTTCTATTATAGATAAATCACTCAATAGGAGGAGGTCGCATAAAATGAAATTCCGTTTATTTCTGTCACTCAGCATAATATTAGTTTGGTTCTATCCATTTTTAAATGGGAATGAACAGTCACAGCCTAAACCGATAGTGAAGGAAAGCCCTATCAAAAAAGAGATCAAATACAGTTCTGAACAGCAGTACCTCTTTGATATCATTAAAAACAGGCGCACAGTACGCAAATTCAAATCCACACCTGTTCCTCAAGAACATATCATGAAAATATTAGAAGCAGCTCATTATGCTCCCACCTCTGGAAACCAGCAGCCCTGGAAATATCTGGTCATCCGAGACAGATCAAAACTGGATCTCCTCTCTGAAAAAGCTCTCCTGTGGTACTTAGAAAGATATAAAAAGCAGGAAAACCCTTCAAGTGATCAAACAAAAAAGATTTCTGAAAGACTTGAAAATATTTTAAAAAATGTCCTTTCCGCTCCTGTCTATGTGGCGGTTCTTGTAGATAACAAAGCAAAATATCCCGGTTATATCCTCTATGATGGGACACTGACAGCTGGGCATATGATGATCGCCGCCAGAGCCCTGGGATACGGAACAGGATTTTTCACCACTTTTTTTCCTGAGAAAGAAATGAAAGAATTTTTTCAGATTCCGGGCAAATACAGGCTCATTTGCTTTTCCCCCATAGGTGTTCCGGTTGAATGGCCGAAAACTCCCCCCAAAAAAAATATCGAAGACCTGGTTATTTTTGACTCATTTTGATTCGCGGCTGTCTTTTTTAGGAGACAAAAGATTGAGAAAGGCAACAAACAAAGCAGCTCCGATCACAGACCAGATAATGGGAAAATTATGAGAACTGAATCTTATATAAGGATTTAAAGGAAGGTCAAGTTCTCTCGCCATAAAAGTCCCGATCAGGGCTCCGATGAAACCCAGCGCAATGGAGGCCAGACAACCCAATCCTCTTTTCCCTGCTATATGAGCACCCAGGCTCCCGGCAATGGAAGCAATGAACAGCAGAAATAAAAATCCAAATAAAGTCATTTCAGTCACCTGTTTCTCTTCATCATCAATAATTATTTTCTCTTTGTCAATAATTTTTACCTCTCAAAAATTCAGATTCTCATTTTTTTATCAACCAGCGGCGAACCTTTTCCACATGCATTACGTTTAATAAAAAGAAAGTATAATTAACCTGGATTATTCTATTTTATGGAAGATGGGATGAAAGCAAAAATATCTTTATGCGCTCTATTCTTAGTTTTAGCCCCTTTTCTTCTGGCTCATGAGGAATTCAAGGACCTAACCCTTGACTCGGCAGGGATCAACAATCTGGATATCAACTGCGGAGCAGGTTTTTGTAAAGTATACGGCCAAAAAGGACTCAACAAAATCAATGTGGAAGCGGAAATCGTGATCAAAGGTCTGAGCCAAGAAAAAGCAAAAAAATACATCGAGGAGGAAGCGGGGACCTGGATATCTCAAACGTCAGGGGCGAAGTGAAGAAATAACCTTATTTTTTATCCTTATCCTTGGTGTCTTCCTCTTTTTTTTCACTCACCGGCTCAAGGCCCACATGTTCGGCAAAGAAAAACAGATATCTGCGTAATCTATCCAGCTGATGTCTGGGTTCACTGATTCCATGTCCTTCTCTGGGGTATCGAACAAAAGTGACTTCTTTTCCTAAATCACGGAGAGCTTGATAAAACTCAACAGCCTGCTCTTGAGGAACCCGTCGATCTTCAGCGCCGTGCATGATCAGAACCGGTGTACTGACATTTTTAACATATCGGATGGGAGAATGCTTTTCATAGCTTTCCTCTTTATTCCAGGGAGTTCCGAAAAACCAAGCCAAATAATGGGGAATATCCGTGGTGCTGTACATACTGTAGAGATTGGGGAGCCCTGCCCCAGGAGAGACAGCTTTAAAACGGTCTGTCTTGGTCACGATCCAGTAGCTCATGTATCCTCCATAGCTCCATCCATAACAAACCAAACGTTCTGGATCAGCCCATCCTTGATCAATGCAGTAGTCAATCCCTGTCATGCAGTCATCATAATCCCTTATTCCCCAATAATCCCGGTTGGCATTGAGAAATTTCTGTCCGTAATTAGAGCTTCCTCTGAAATTAGGCTGAAGCACCATAAATCCGTTTCCGGCAAAAAACTGATTGGAGGAACTAAAGGACAGGATGCGCGCGCTGCTGGGCCCCCCGTGAGGATTGAGAATAAGAGGATATCTTTTTTGCGGATCATAATCAACAGGATAGGTCAAAATTCCTTCGATGCTTTGTCCTTCGCTGTTTTTCCACGTTATGACCTTTACTTTCCCAAACTTGATGTTCTCTTCTCTCAGCCATGGGTTGGCATCACTCAGCTTCACAGGATCCTTGAAATTTAAGGATGCTGTGTAAATCTCAGCAGGCCAGTCAGGTCCGGAATGCACCCACACCCATATGGATCCGTCTTCTGAAAGCTCCCACTGGTAATTGATTCCCTTAAGTGGATCCAGGGCTGTGACTTGCTCCGAGCTCACATCAAGTGAAAACAAATTATAGGTCGTGCGGTCCCCTGTGCCCCAATAAATTTTCGATCCGTCTTTAGACCAAATGGGAGACGAAAAATCAAGGTCAAAATCTTTCAGCAAAATTTCAGGTTCTCCCCCTTTATAAGGAATCAGATAAAGCTTTTTGTACCAGGTGTTTGTTCCTTGGTGAGGATCTGAGGCAAAAGCAATAGTTTTGCCGTCTGGAGACCATCTTGGAGAAGAATCGCTTCCCGGATTTTCATAAAGCTTGCTGTTTTGGTGGGTGCTGACTTGCATGACCCAAATATCACTGTTCCACCTCTCATCCACCTTTGGGTTGGGCCGGGTTTCATAAGCAATGTGAGTGGAATCCGGGGACCATCGAGGCCCACTGACTGTAAACTCCCCTTCTGTGAGCCGTGTTTCTTTATCTTTTTTTAAATCATAGAGCCATAAATGAGTCATTCTGAAATCCTGATCAACTACCTCTTCATCATCCTTTTTCTTCTTCGCCTCTTTTTCTTCTTTGCTCAAAGGGTCTGTAGAAGTAAACACAATTTTCGTACCGTCCGGAGAAATTCTGAAAGACCGGATGCTCTCTTCATGCTCCGTGACCTGCCAGGCTTCTCCCCCGTCCACATACATAAAAAATATCTGGCTTTTTGAATCTTTATCAGAATCGCCTGTTTTTTTGCTTGATGAAAGAAAAGCTATTTTCTTTCCATCCGGAAACCAGGAAGGTGAGGAACAGCTGATGGCTCCTCTGGTCAACTGTCTTTTTTGAGTCCCGTCAATTCGGATCTTCCATATATGAGTAATTGATTTTAAATCTTCCGATTCCATATCTCTTTCTCTCTTGGTATATACAATCCATTTTCCATCAGAGGAAAGAGTAGGATTAGACACCCCCCTTATTCGAAGGGTGTTTTTCGCTGACATCACATCCAGGACTTGTTCCTCATTGGTTTTTTCTTGCGGTGAAATAAAGGGTGTGAAAAAAAGAAAAAGAAGAACAACGCCCAGCGAAATGATTCTGACCTGTTTTGCAGTCATTTTGACCTCCCTATGATTCAATTAAAGATAAAAACTCTTATATCACATGAAAATCTTAAAATCAATTATAGGCCATAGGATGAAGCTTCTCTTTATTTCTTCATAAAAATTGGCGGTTAAAATAAAAAATCAAACAAGAAAAACGCTCAAGAGATTGTTCTTAAAAAAGGCTTGCTTATCGTAAAAAAGAAAATAATAATAAAAACATCGACATTTTTTTATGAATAGTTCAGGTAGTCTTATGATAAAAAGAAAAAAAAGGAGGTTATTTTATCATGAAAACTTTATCAATCAATCGGCTTCTGTTATTAGGCATGGTGTTATATCTTGCCTTTCCTTTATTGGGCTTAGATGAACAAAATAAAGCCCTAAAAATCGGTGACTTAACGGCAGCTCCGGGTGAAGTTACATCAGGTTTTCTGATTGTGCCAGAAAAAGACAATCTTGAAATAAAAATCCCAGTCACTTTAATAAACGGAAAAAAACCAGGAAAAACTCTGGCCTTAGTGGCAGGAATTCACGGATATGAATATCCCCCTATTTTAGGTCTTCAGCGTCTAAAATCCATGGTATCCCCAATGGACCTTGAGGGAGCTCTGATACTGGTTCATATAGCCAATCTGCCTTCGTTTCAGAGAAGAACTATTTATTACAACCCTTATGATTGGAAAAATCTGAACCGGGTTTTTCCAGGAGACCCAAAAGGGACTGCGGCTGAAAGAATCGCCTATGTCCTGACAGAAGAAGTGGTGAAGAAATGCGACTTTCTGATAGATATGCACTGCGGAGACGGAAATGAAGCCTTGATCCCCTATACATACTGGATGATAACCGGGAAAGAAACTCTAGACCAGCAGTCAAAAGAACTCGCCCTGGCTTTTGGCATTGATAAAATCATCATGGACAAGACCAGAACCAAAGACCTGTCTGAATCCAAATATTTGGGAAACACAGCTGTGCTTCTTTCAAAACCTGCCATAACCATAGAATCAGGTTATCTGGGGAGAACAGATGAAGAGGATATTGTCAGAGTGGTCAATGGAACCTTAAACGTTATGAGGCACTTGAATATGACTAAAGGGGTCCCTGACATGGTTAAAAAGCCGGTTTGGATTGATCAATACCAGGTCATCTATTCAGAAACAACCGGACTTTTTTATCCCTTGAAAAAAATGGGGCAAGAAGTGAAAAAAGGCGAACCCGTAGGATACACCACAGATTATTTCGAAAACAAAACTGCAGAGCTGTCAGCCCCCTTCAATGGAATCGTTCTTTACATCATAAACACCCCTCCGGCAAACAAAGGGGAACCCCTGTTTGAAATCGGCCACATCAAGGAGCCAGAATAAGACAAAGGATGTATGCTTTTTTAGATAAATTCTTTTTCGTGTTCCATTCTTCTCTCATCGTGTTTAATCTGTTTGGCTGGATATGGGAAAAAACCAGGAAAGCCAAT
>DASRVI010000192.1:0-6313 GCA_035655135.1 Acidobacteriota bacterium
TATTAAAACTATTATTTTATTATCGATTATTTTATTATCGGCAGCTTTTACCTTTCAGGCGAGCTGATTTCACTGCATCTGCTTCGTTACAAAGCATTCGCAGTGAAGGAATGGTTTTGAGGGAAAGGGCAAGGGGTTCGTCACCCGCTCGATTCCCCAGCGCGGAATCTCTCTCCCATTTGGGCTTCGCTCTCCTCAAAAGAGGAACCATGCCCGCTCAGCCCTCATAGGGGATTCCTCAACCCATGCCCTTCTCCCTCAGAAGCAAACTCGATTCGTGAACACTCCTGGTTAAATATTTCATACCCTGACAACGCACGCTCCAGGAAATTCAGGTGTGGCTGAAGAGACATTGAAGATGTTCTTGCGAAGAACGAAGTGATGAAGCAATCCAATGACCTCCTTATAATTAAATGGTCGTCAGATCACCACGTCGCTCCGCTCCTCGTGATGACAAACGGAGCACAAGCCGCACCTGAATTTCAAATCAATCTTTAACATGAACAAAGTTTCAATTTTCATTTTTGAAATAATCTTGCATATCGTAGAAAATAAATTAATAATATAAATATCGCCATTTTTTTATGAATAAGTCAGGATAATATGAGTAAATACAAGATAAACCCTCTTTGGCCGGAAAAGTTAAACACTTATCCTTTAAAATCACGAAAGAGCAAAGTGAATCATAAGGATTTTGCACAAAGATTTAAGCCTGATCAGTCTTTCCAGGATTTCATAAACAGTCTTCCTGACCTGTTAGCGGCTAAGGATTTCAAAAGATTTATCTCTTTCATACAGGAAGCTCGAGAAAAGAAAAAGCCCATTATTTTTTCAATGGGCGCTCATGTGATCAAAGTAGGACTTAATCCTTTGATTATTGATCTGATGGAAGAAGGATCCATCAATGCCTTGGCTATGAACGGCGCTGGGATCATCCATGACTTTGAAGTGGCTTTTGCTGGCAAGACCTCAGAGGATGTAGAGACTCAAATCAAGGACGGTTATTTTGGGATGGCAGAGGAAACAGGAGAGGCGCTGAATAAGGCTATAAATCAGGGGAGCCAAGATGACATAGGCATAGGTGAATCAGTAGGAAGAATGATTGCAAACTCAGATTTTCCTTATAAAAAAATAAGCCTGTTAGCATCCGCGTACAAACTTAATATTCCTGTGACTGTTCATGTAAGTTTAGGAACTGACATCACCCACTTTCATCCCAATGTTAATGGAGAGGCTATTGGGAAAGCCTCTCTGCAAGATTTTTTCCTTTTTTGTTCTCTGGTTGAGCAGCTTGAGGGGGGAGGTGTTTTCATTAATATTGGATCTGCGGTGGTGATGCCCGAAGTCTTTCTCAAAGCCCTTTCATACTTAAGAAACAGGGGCGGCAAAATGGATCACTTTTATACAGCTGTGTTTGACTTTAACACCCATTACAGACCCTTGAAAAACATTATCCAAAGACCTTTTAAAAAGGAAAAAGGAAAGGGATTTTATTTCATCGGTCATCATGAAATAATGATTCCTCTGCTTGCTGCAGCCATAAAATCTATCAGTTCTTCAGAAGCAAATAATCCATAACAAGATTTCTGTAGACTTTTTCAGTCTGTTCCACAGTGGAAGCAATGTCTCCTGAAGTGTCTATTAAATAGTCAGCATATTTCTTTTTTTCTTTAAGCGGCAGTTGAGAGCTTATTTTATTTTTTGCCTCCGACTTAGAAATCCTGTCTCTTTCCATCAGACGGTTTATTTGAATTTCTTCTCCACAAAAAACAACAATTATCTTGTCAAAATAATCAACAAAGCCAGCTTCTATGGTCAAGGCAGCCTCTGATATAAAAATATTATATTTTTTTTCTTGTTTGAGCTTCTCTATTTCTTTTAGCCTGATTTGATTAACCAGGGGATGTATTATTGAATTTAGAAATTGGCGTTCCCGATCGTTTGAAAAGACTATTTTTCCCAGTCTTTTGCGGTTTATGGTTTTATCTTTATTTAATATAGATCTTCCGAAGTGCGCCACGATTTTATTCCAAGCTTCTTTTTTTGGCTCCATAAGAACATGAGCTTCCTCATCCGCATAAAAAACATAGCACCCCAATTCTTTAAAAACTTGTGAAGCAACTGATTTTCCTGTTCCAATCCCCCCTGTTAAAGCAGCTGTTAATATGTGATGCTCCATCAATTATGAGTGGTTCAGGCTAGTCAAGGAATTTATATTCTTTGTCAAAACGGATGGCTACGTTATTCTTTTTTTTCTTTGATTCTGTTTTTTCTAACCGAACTGTGGATCCTGATAAGGAGAGCTTTATTTTTTTTCCCTCAGTGAGTTTGGAAGGAATTTCTATAAGAAGTTCTAATTTGGTATCTACAGTTATTTCTGCATCCAGTCCTAAATACGCTCCTCCTGAGCTTATGTTTTCAATGGTTGTTTTTTCACTGAAACGTTTGCCGTTGGGGAGCTTTCCTTTAACTGTGGTTGTTAAAGGCAGGTCAAGCCTCCATTCTTTTCTTCTGTTGAGTAATACATCGTAGCTGTCATCATTTTGTTTTTTCGATTTTGACTGTTTTGTCATTGTTGCCTCTCGAAAAGAATATAATAGATTAGAATAGAGCTGAATTAATGGCATACAGAGCCAGCTGCAGCCTGCTGTGTGTTCCGAGCTTAGCATAAATACTCTTTATGTGCGACCTCACTGTATTTTTACTTATGAACATATCATTGGCTATTTCTTCATTGCTTTTTCCCTGTCCGATATGCCTCAGTACTTTAAACTCTGTGGGAGTGAGTTGGTCAAGTGTTTTTTCTTTTAAGTCTCTACCCACTACAGATATGATTCTGTCCATAATACTGCTCATTTTATCTCTGGGGAGCCAGATCTCTTCTCTATAGATGCTTCTGGTGGCATCTGCTAGTTGTCCTGAGGGTTCATTCAAATCAAAATAGCCTCTGACTCCTGCATTCATGAGACTGACAATTTCTTCCTGGGGAGGTATGTTTCCAATTAGCATGAGCTTGGATTTCTTTTTGTCGCCGGTTATGTCTTTGATAGCTTTGCAGATTTCTTTAAGGTTAGGAAGGGGATCGGAATTTGAAAAGAGAATCACATCTGGATTTTTTGTTTTTATGGAATTCAATAGGGAATCTATGGTGGTTTTCTCTATTTCCAAGACCTTTATTTCAGGTCCTTTTTCCAAAGCTTTTAATATTCCGGAAAGGATTAAATCTGATGGGCAGTAAATTAAAACATTTATTTTTTTTTCCGAGGATTCTGATTTATTTTTTTCCATGGCAGGAGCGCTTCTAACCCCTTAAATAAATTGGTTTTATCAACATAAATTTGGGAATATGTTAACCAATCAAAATATTTATGTCAAGATTTTAGAATATTGATTAGCCCGGGATTATATATTTGAACTCAGAAGACTAAATGGTTAGAAGAGGATGTTAAATCGCTTTTTGTATATTGAAGTTTTTATTCAATTTAAGGAATATGTTTTGCTGATTATGATTGCCTGAATCTTTAACCGCTTTAACCACCTCACCAGAGACAGTAAGTTTCAGGGGGTTTCCAAGAATAAGAGTTTTGGGGACAAACAGAGAGACTTTGAGTTGGGTCCCGATACAAACCCTTGTTTTTAATTCAAATACAGCTTCTTCAGAACTGATTTTTTTAGTGGATGTCTTTTCCTTGAATTTTGTTCCTTCAGCATCCTTTCCCTGAATTTGAGCATCCAGAGAGAGTGAAAAACATTCCTCTTCATTTTGTTGAGGATGTAACATTGAGGGAGCTAATTTCATGATAATCTATTTGCATTCATCTATGATGTATTGATTTTCAAAGCGCAGCGATATTCTGGATTTAGAACTCTGATTCACCGACTCTTCGATAAATATGACTTTTCCTTTGATAATCATCTTAAGGTCTTTGTTTTCTTTGAGTTTAGGAGGAAGATCAATGGTTAATCTTAATGAAGAACCATTGTCCACAGGAGTATTTAATTCAAAAGAGGAGCCGCTGGGGCTGATGTAAGATAAAACTGTCTTTTCTGAAAAGTGGTTTCCGGATTTGTCTGTTCCTTCTACAGTAGTGGAAAGAGGAAGCTTAAACCCCTTTTCTTTCAGAAAGTCGTCTGTTGTTCTGGCCCTGATTGTTCTTTTAGTCATTATCGCTTCCTTAATGAAAAACTCACGCATAAAATGCCATAACTTCAGGTGTAAAACAATCACCTTTATGGATGAAATTAGGGGGTGAAATTTTTAACCTATGTTATTTTCCAGGTCTTCATGAGCTTGACAAAAATAGCGCCTATGGCTAGAATGACCCCAAAATAATCGGAGAAAAAATTGAAAGATAAAAATCGTTTTGTTGAAAAAATAACTCCCAAAAGTTCAGATTTTTCAAGATGGTATGTGGAGGTCATTCGTAAAGCTGAGCTTGCTGACTATGCGCCTATGAAAGGCATGATGGTGATTAGACCCTACGGCTATGCTATATGGGAGAATATCAAAAGCCTCTTGGATAAAAGAATCAAGGAAACCGGACATAAAAATGCTTATTTCCCACTTTTTATTCCAGAGAGCTTATTAAAAAAAGAAACTGAGCATTTGGAAGGCTTTTCTCCAGAAGTAGCATGGGTAACCCATGGGGGGGATGATGAGCTGGAAGAAAGGCTGGCGGTCCGACCAACTTCTGAGGCTATCATCGGAAATATGTATTCCAAGTGGATTAATTCCTATAGAGATCTTCCTGTTCTCATCAACCAATGGGCCAATATAGTGAGATGGGAAAAAGTGACCCGACCTTTTCTGCGCACGGCAGAATTTTTGTGGCAGGAAGGACATACCGCTCATGAGACCCAAAAAGAAGCAGAAGAAGAGACTCAAAAAATGCTTTCAGTTTACAAAGAGTTTGTGGAATCCGAATTAGCCATATCTGTTATTTCCGGACTTAAAAGCGAAAGAGAAAAGTTTGCCGGCGCCTCAGCAACCTATTGCGTGGAGGCGTTAATGTCAGATAAAAAAGCACTTCAGATGGGAACTTCCCATTTCCTGGGACAGCATTTTTCAAGGGTGTTTGATATTAAATTTGAAGATAGAAACCAGAAGCTTCAATATGTGTGGCAGACTTCCTGGGGAGTGTCCACCAGGATGGTGGGAGCATTGGTTATGGCTCATGGGGATGACTCAGGGCTTTGTTTTCCCCCCAGAGTAGCTCCTCTCCAGGTCATTATAGTGCCTATTTCCATTGGGGAATGGAAG
The DNA here is from genome assembly GCA_035655135.1 of Acidobacteriota bacterium. GTDB lineage: Bacteria > Acidobacteriota > Aminicenantia > Aminicenantales > Aminicenantaceae > WJMT01. The sequence continues at coordinate 5,261 of DASRVI010000192.1, forward strand.
CAGAATGTGCTTCCGGTAGCAGAAAACATAAGACAAAGCCTGGATCAAAAAGGATTCAGAGTGGAACTGGATGCCAGAGAACAATTCACTCCTGGCTGGAAGTTTTCAGAGTGGGAAATGAAGGGTGTTCCTCTGAGGTTAGAAATAGGGCCCAGAGACATAAAAAACAACAACGCTGTTTTGGTCAGACGGGATAATAGAAATAAACAGGTAGTTTCCCAAGATGAACTGGAAAATAAAATACAAGAGATTTTAAGCCATATACAGAAAGATATGTTTGATAAGTCCCTAAAATTCCGGGAGGACAACACTCATGAAGTAGAGAAATACCAAGATTTTGAATCGATCATGAAATCAAAGATGGGATTTATCAAGGCTTTTTGGTGTGGAAATCCGGATTGCGAGACAAAAATCAAAGAAGATACCAAAGCCACCATAAGAGCGGTTGTCTCAGAAAAAGAAAAAGGAAAATGTGTCTGCTGCGGGAAAGATGCCGGGTTTTTAGTTTATTTTGCCAAAGCCTACTAAAAATGGACTGTTTGTAAAAAACGCCGATACCTTATTCAACATCTCATTTTCAAGGATTACTTTGATTATTGGGGATATAATGGGAATTTAACACGTTGTCATTGTTAATTTTTATCTTATTATCGGCGTTTTTCCCTTACAGGCGAGCCGATCTCACCGCATCTGCTTCGTTGCAGGGCATTCGCAGTGAAAAAAGAAATTCAGGTGTGGCTTGTGCTCGTTAAAATATTTTGAGGGAAAGGGCAAGGGGTTCGTCACCCGTTCGATTCACCAGCGAGGAATCTCTCTCCCATTCGGGCTTCGCTCTCCTCTAAAGAGGAACCATGCCCGCTCAGCCCTCATAGTGGATGCCTCATCCCTTGCCCTTCCCCTCAAAATGGCGTTAAAAATCTGAACGGAGCACAAGTCATATCTGAATTTCACATCGGCTCGCCTGTAAGGTAAAATATGTATGCATAAAATAAAAACGATTGCGGGAATTGACGTAACAATCATGTTCTTTATAAACAAAATATAAATAAAAGA
>DASRVI010000193.1:0-2183 GCA_035655135.1 Acidobacteriota bacterium
TGCCATTGAGGCTTAAAATTAATGTCATAAGCAATAACCGCTTCATCCGCATAAGGTCTCTGTATATTGGGATCTATTAGGGAATAAAAGGGTCCTTCTCTCCTTAATAGTTCTCCCTGTTCGTTTTGTTGAAACATTTGGTCCTGGTTTGAATCATTCCAAGAATAAATTAATGAACCCAAAGCATTTGGATTCCCATACGATAAGTATTTAAGGGGAAGATCATTGAAGTATCTGGCATAAGAGAGCTTTAAAACCGGTGTTTTGGACTTAGATAAAGGAATGATAAGCCCAATCCGTGGTGAGATATTCAACCAGTTTATTTTATTCTGTTCTTGTTCTGAACCGGGAACCCAGGCATTTAAAGAAGAAACATGGGCTCCCAGATAAATCGAGAATAAATTTGAGAAAGTCAAAGTATCCTGGAAATAAAAATTCCAATGGATTCCTGTCTCTTCATGGAATACAGGAGTGTTGTATTCAGCGGTTTGAATGGGTTTTCCTCTAAAAAAATAAAGATGTCTGCTGTCAATGACATCTATTTCTTGAGAAGAGGATGTGAGCTGCAGGTTAAAACCATACTGCAGTGTATGGTTCAATCCTAGAAAGTGAGGAAAATTTGATTTTCCTTTTAACAGAAATATGAATTTTCGGCGTTTTGTCTCTTCAGCAAAGGGAGCCGCGCCTCCTAAGGAATGGTTGTACACGATTTCCTTCGAATGGGGGATCCTGCTATTTTCCTGAAAATTAAGCTGGTCATTTCCATAAACATACCCCATACCTGCTGTTAGTTCATGATGGTGATTTATATGGCTGTCCCAAAAAGCCTGAAGGACATGAAAATTTTGCCAAGCCTTATTAGTGGCTGAAAAAGGAACTTCTCTTGCGGCTCCTAAAGAAGAATGATTGAGAGATTGACCAGTATAGAGAAAACGAAAGGCGTTATGAGCAGAGAGATTGTATTTGAGGCTTAAAAGCCCTGAAACAAGGGAGGTTTTATTTTCTCCATCAAATTCAGCCAAGTCCCGAGAAAGGTCAAATCCTGTAGCTGATGTGAAAAACGATAATTTTTTTGGAATGATAGATCCTGAAATACTGACATTCCCTTCTGTGAAAGTGTCAAAAGTGTGATTTTCATAAATTCCTTCATTTTGAAGAGATTCTGTGATATTGGAACTTTGCAAAGAATGCTGGGTATAAAAACCTGAAACAGAACCGTGAAATTCCTCGGTTTCATGGCCAGTGACTAGATTGAGATATCCCCCCGGATAAACATTCTCAGGGAGGTGACCGGCATTGATCAGATAGGTGTGATTGAGAGAAAAAAGGTCAGGAAACAGTAAAGGTATTCCTCCTTGATAAGGATCTGTTATGTCCATGCCGTTAAGCAAAAATCTGTTTTGAGTCCAAGAGCTGGCTCCTCTGGCACTGAATAGGGCTGGAATCCCGCTCCATAAGCCCCCCACATCAATCCGGTCGGTCACTGCGGATAGGTCTTGATTTTCAATAAGAGACCATAGATTATGACCGGAGGGCATTTCTGTTATCTGCTGTTTGTTGATCAAAGTGCTGTGGACAGCACTTGAATAATCAATATGAACGGGTCGGCATTCTGAATTCCCTTTCTGGTTTTCTCTGACCAGAGTGATTTTTAGTAAAAGGCATTCACCTGGATCTAAAAATACTTTTTTCTCTGGAAAAATTTTGTATCCGGAATTTTGAAGCTTGATGAAGTATTCTCTGGGTTCAAAACCCAAAGCTGAAAAAAATCCGTTTTTATCTGTTATGAATTCATTGTTTTGGCTTTTTTCCTCATTGAAAATAAGAATTCTTATTCCTTTTATGGGATTTTGTCTGGAATCACACACCTGGCCCCAGAAAGTTCCTTTTTCTGAGGCATGAACAAGAGAGGAGCTCCCGATTAAGATCAAAATGATGAAAATGAATGACTTTGAAAGTCTTTTTCGCACTTTTCTTTTTCTTTTTAAAGAGTTCTAAATATTTTTGTGTTTTTATTTGTCCCTGTCAAGGCATTTTCTATGAAAGGTAGACGGCCAAATCTTTTTATCTAGAGATGCTTATTTTTCATTGAACCCGTGTACTAAAAAAATTACAATATAGTGTAATCTTATAATTAACATGGATTATTCACGAGTCATGAAAACATCGCCATTTTTTTATGA
>DASRVI010000194.1:0-3561 GCA_035655135.1 Acidobacteriota bacterium
CCAGGCATCTTCGAATCCAAACCCGACGTTTGAACTTCCTTCTATGCTCCCGGTGTAATAAGAAGCCCCTGCCGCGATCCATGGGCAGAACATCCCGCCTTGGTACTTGTAAATGAAATTGAGACTGAGAACCATCATGTCTGCGCTCCCTGTAACATCCCATGAATCAGCTGCACTAATATTTTCCCAATAATAATAGTCAAATCCAGAGACATTATAGGTACTGGTCCCGGTCATATCTGAACTCATATTGTAATCCAGAGCAAACTGCACGCCGATTCCCATGTTGGTGATCAAACTGATATTGCCGCCAAAGGACAAAGGTGTGCTCAATTCAGGAGTAATCTCTCCGTATTCTGAATCAATATCAAAAAAATAGGACTCCAAGGAACCATAGCTGTAGGCGCTTTCTGTGATGCTGTACCCAAGAGTGGAACCGAAGTTGATGCCCACTTCGATTTTAAACGGCTTTTTGGCAGGTCTCTGGATTTGTGCAGATAACAAACCAGAAAAACAGAAAATCAGAGCGATAATCCCTAACAACCTGAAAGCTTTTTTCATACTTATTCTCCCATTAATGGATTTTATGTTTCCTGCTGATTTTAATATTGAGTTTTTGAGAAGTCAAGAAGTATATTTAAAATTAATCCTGGAATAAAGTGAATTCTTTTTTATCTTTGGATTTCAATTCATGCACACCGCCATTGACTTCCACTTTTATAGGGGGGAGAGAGGACTTCAAAGTGGTGAGGCTTAGTTTCTCGGGCGTGATCACGACTTTAATGGAATGGCTCAGGAACCGGATTTTCATCTCCAATCGAGTCAGATTTTCGGGAAGATTGGGATTGAACCAAAGGATGCCTTTGCGGACTCCTATCCCCGAATAACACCTCTGCAAAAGGTCTATGGTTCCTGCCATGGCACCCAGGTGAATTCCTTCGGGTGTGGTCCCTCCTTGAATATCCGCCACATCGCTCTCCAGGGGTTCATTGAACAATTCCCAAGACTTAGTCCTGTTTGACCGGGACAAGACCCAGGAATGGACCACTCTGCTTAAGGTTGACCCATGCGAAGTTCTTTGAAGGTAATAATCGATATTCCGGGGAATAGTCCCATAATTGAATTCATATCCCAGTTGTCTGAATAGAGCGCTGAGCTCTTCAGAAGAAAAAAGATAAAACAGCATCAATACATCCGCCTGCTTTGAGGCTTTGTAACGGTTGGGAGTATCTCCCTCGGCTTCCAAGATGCGGTCAAGCCTCTGGATGTCACCATACTTTTTTTGGTATCCTTCCCAGTCAAACTCCTCCAATTTTTCGTAACCTTCAAACTGGCTTATAATACCATTATCGTGAAAAGCGACCTTCATCCGGTGGCGGATCTGGTTCCATTTCTCCACATCTTCCGGCTCTAACCCGATTCTTTCCCTCAGGCTCTGGAGGTGGTCTTCTGCCATCAGGTCTAAAAGGTCAACAGCCCGGTTCAGCACCCATACCGTCATGAGATTGGTGTAAGCGTTGTTGTGCAAACCGGGTTCATCTGAATCCGGATAGCTGTCATGATATTCATCCGGCCCCATCACATTATGAATCTCATAACGAGCTTCTTTCTGGTTATAAGTGGTCAGGTCAGCTAGGAATCGGGCGATTTCTAAAAGCATCTCTGCCCCAAAAAATGTTAAAAATTCCAGGTCATTGGTTACCTGATAGTACTGCCAAATATTATAAGCTATCGCCACATTCACATGGCGCTGAAGGTGGGAGTTGTCAGGTATCCATCTGCCAGAGCGAGGATTGAGATGGATTTTTTGACTCTCTTCTCTTCCATTGCTTCCGCTCTGCCAGGGATACATGGCTCCCTTATAACCTGCTTTCTTGGCTGCTCTCCGAGCTTTGTTCAAGCGTCTGTAGCGGTACATTAGAAGAGCTCTGGTGATTTCCGGTACTCTGAGATTAAGGATGGGGAAGATAAAAAGCTCATCCCAGAATATATGTCCCCGGTATGCCTCTCCATGCCATCCTCTTGCTGGAACTCCCACATCAAAATCTCTCGTATGAGGTGAAACCGTCTGGAGAAGGTGAAAAATATAAAGGTGAAGAATCAGTTCCTGACGGCTTTTTTCTCTAGAATCAGAGAGGTTAATATCAAATCCGAAATGCCTCCAATGACTCTCCCAAGCTGTGGTGTGTGTTTTCTGGAGCTGCTCAAAAGAATCTGGGATTTTTAGTTCTTTAAGAGATTCCATCCCTGGTTCAGAAATCGCCCGATCCCGCGAAGTGAATAGGGTCACTATTTTTTCTGCAGACACTTCCTTGTTTTGTTCCACATCCACCATCATGTGATGGGCGATGTATCCGGATTCTTCCTTCTTGGTTCTTTTGCAGGATAGAGGTTGACCCTCTGCATATAGGGACGTTTGAGCGGACTGAGCAATGAGAATTTTGGACTGATTGGTCCTCACCATAAGATGAATGACATCTCCTTCTTCCCTTGTTTCTAAAGGCTCCAGGTGTCTGCTGTTCAGTTTTTTGTATCTTTCCACTCCTGAGTTGATCACTCGGCCGTCCAAAGCTGACATGATTTCCACCTGACCTGACCAATTTTCAGCCAACAAGGTGGTCTTTAAGGCAGCTCTATGGATATTTCTCATGTGAACAAGGCGCTGATTGGTCATCTTTGTGCGCCGGCCTTTTTGGTCTTCAAAATGAACTTCCCGCACAAGCAGTCCTCTCTTTAAATCCAGCTTCTGGATATAGGAGAGAATTTTGACTTTCCGTAAGTCAAACCATTCCCCATCCTCAATGCGGAAATTTAAAGGAAGCCAGTTGGGCAGATTGACCAGGTCCTCGTTTTCAATAATCTTTCCCTTTATCTCTGATTTTAACCGGTTGTATCCTCCTGCAAGATAGGTTCCTGGATAATGCACTTCATCTGCTGAACTCTCCGGGGCTGCCCCCCGGGTAGCAAAATAGCCATTTCCTAAAGTGCAAAGAGCCTCTCTCAGCCCTTCCTGTTTTGGTTTGAAACCTTTATAGACAAATGACCAGATATTCACTATTTTTCTTCCTTTTCTATTGAAATAAGATAGTTAAAAAAATTTTTCACTTCATTAGGGTCTTTCAGCCGGAATCGGGCTGATGTTAAACGGGAGTCCTCGCCCACCACGATTCCGAGTCCCCTGGAAAAAAGAACCCGAAAGGCATCTTCATCTGTGGTGTCGTCTCCAATATAGAGCGGTAGGACATGGGGATTGTCTAATCCCATTTTCTTCAGAAGCCACAGCAGGGCTTTTCCCTTATCCCAATCGATTTGAGGCCTCAGTTCAAAAACCTTTTTTCCCGAAGAAAGCCGCAGTTTGGGATATTTTTTGTCCGCTTCCTGAACAGCCTGATTGACTTTACTGAAATCAGCTTCTTCAACCTGCCGGAAATGAACAGCTATGGAAAACTTTTTTCTTTCCACAAGACTTCCTTTAACGGTTTTTGTTTTCTGCTTTAAATCTTTCTCAGCTTCCTCTAAAACCGGGAGAAATTCCTGTCCATGTTCATACTCCAAATCCGG
>DASRVI010000195.1:0-4805 GCA_035655135.1 Acidobacteriota bacterium
ATACCAAGCTTACAACAGCTCCTCCCAGCATCTGGATATTAGCAAACAAACTAAAAGCAATGTCCTGGTCTTTGTGATCAGCTGAAATACCGGTATAAGACTGAAAAGCCGGAAAAATCAAAAATAGAAACGAACCGGTTAAAAGAAGGCTCAATACGGCCATTGCTTGGACTTGACTCAGCCAGAGAATAAAAGAAAACAGGGTGGTTCCTGCTAAACAAATAAAACAAAGATGCCGGCGGCCTATTTTTTTAGAGAGGATCCCATAGAAATAAGGCATTAGCGTTCCTACGGCAATCCATAAGGCCATGGATATCCCTGTTTTTCCTAAGGGGACATTGAATTTATGATTCAAAAGGGAAGGAGCGTAATAAACTGTAGTTGCCCAACATCCTCCCCCAAAAAAAATGCCCATAATATATTTTTTCATGCTGCTCAAAGATTTGAGCCATAATGAAAGATCAGGTCTTCTGTAAGTGGCTTTAAGTCCTGAAATATGTCTTACCGAAAGGAAACTCATTCCTCCCAAAACTAATCCTGCTGCAGCCCAGATATATAAGGGAAACCTCCAATTCCAGTTTTGAGCCAGATACCCTACAGATATAAAAGCAATAAACACACCGAAATTCCCAGAACCACTCTGCACACCCATAGCAGAATCAAGCGCTTCTTCCGGATGTGCCCGAGACACAGCTGCCACTCCAAGAGGATGGTAAAAACTCAGAAAAATTCTCATCAAAACATAGAAAACAATAAGAAATAAAAATGTTTGAACAAATGTCAATAAAAATATAAAAAGAGAAATTCCGCAGATGCTTATGATAAGCATGGATCGATAAGACAAATTTTTAGAGTAATTAACAATCAAAATCTGAAAAAAAAAGGTGACAAAAAGGCCCAGGTAGGAGAGTATTCCAATGTGGGAATATTTAGTGATAATGAATCCCTGACTATAAAGGAGTGGAAAAATCATAGGAACAGCCACCGCAGATGCATCGTTAATAAAATGAAAAAGGGAAGCAGAGAGGAGAACCTTATTTTTCATAGAAAAATTAAATCGTTTTATACTAAACTGAGTAAATCATGTCAAACTTCCCATTGGAAATGCAATCATTTCCAAAACCGTGATAGAGTATATTTGACATATAAGGGAAGGGCAAGGGATTCGTCACCCGCTCGATTCCCCCGCGAGGAATCTCTCTCCCGGTTCGGGCTTCGCTCTCCTCTAAAGAGGAACCATGCCTGCTCCGCCCTCACAGGGGATTCCTCATCCCTTGCCCTCGCCCCTTAATAAACATTATTCATCACCTGTATCACGGTATTGAAAATGCTTCCCATTGAAAATAAAACAGAAATAAAGTAATTTTAAAGCAAATATCAGACCAAAAGAAAAGGAGGTATTCAATTGACTAAAGATATATCTCGGAGAAAATTTATAAAAACAGGAGTAAGCCTCAGTGCAGCAACCATGATTTTAGGAACAAAGAAAATCCTTTCCCAGGAAAAATCATCTATCCAACCTGTAGTGATCTCAAGCGGCAATGGACTTAAAGCCACTGAAAAAGCCATGCAAATGATTAAAGAGGGAAAAGATCCTCTTGATTCAGTGATAGCTGGTGTCAATATCATTGAAAATGATCCAGAAGATATAACGGTGGGATACGGTGGTCTTCCCAATGAACAAGGAGATGTTGAGTTGGATTCTTCTGTTATGCACGGACCCACTCACAATGCAGGAGCGGTTGGCAGTCTGAGAAATATAAAAAATCCATCTAAAGTTGCCAAATTAGTTATGGAAAGAACAGCTCATGCCCTTATTGTAGGGGAAGGGGCCCTTGAATTTGCCAAGAGCCATGGATTTAAACAGGAAAATCTTCTTACAGAGAAGGCAAGGGAAATATGGCTGAAAAAAAAGGAAACGCTTTCTGATAGAGATTTCTGGTGTCCTCCCAAATCTGAGAAAATTGATCCAGAACTTCACTCATTTATGGAATCTCATGGAACCATAAACTGCTGCGCCCTAGATACAAAAGGCGATCTCGCAGGTGTGACAACCACCAGTGGCTTTTTCTTTAAAATACCTGGGAGAGTAGGGGATTCACCCATTATTGGAGCGGGATTGTATGTGGACAATGAGATAGGTGCGGTTGGCTCCACTGGTTTTGGAGAGGCAAATATCCTGAACTGTGGAAGCTTCACGGTTGTGGAATATATGCGCCAAGGTTATTCTCCTGAAGAAGCCTGCTTAAAAGCACTTAAGAGAATATCTAAAAAAGCAAAATTATGGTCAAACTATGTGGATAAAAATGGAATTCCCACCTTTGACTTGAATTATTATGCTATCCATAAAAAGGGAAAATATGGATCTGCTTCCTTATGGAAAGGCAAGAAATTTGCTGTTCATGATGGAACAGAAAACCAACTGAAAGAATCTGCTTATCTTTATAAAAAATAAAAAACTGCCTTTTGCCTTAGTCATGATATTCCACAATAAACACTTCACGCCCTTGCTTCTGAAGGATTTTTGCTGTACTCACAGCTTCCCTTCGGGAATTAAAATGAAGTCTTACTCTGTAATAGATTCTATGAGGTGTTTTAAACTCTGATATATAAACATTTTGATATTTTTTGTCCAATTCTGATTTCAATACAAAGGCATTCTCTTTAACCACAAAAGCGCCTACCTGAAGGGCATACTTTTGTTCATCAAGGTCATTACAAACATGGGAAAGAACCTCAATTCGTACTGGGACCACTCCTGGTCCTACCATATCCAATACTCTAGCAGCTGCATAAGAAAGATCAATAATTCTTCCCCTTTTAAAAGGTCCTCTGTCGTTTATTCTAACTCTAACTGACTTGCCGTTGTTTAGATTCGTCACCATCACATAGGTTCCAAACGGAATGGTTTTATGAGCTGCTGTCATATCATACATGTCAAAAACTTCTTTACTGGATGTTGTTCTGCCGTGAAACTTAGGTCCATACCATGAGGCCTTTCCGGTCATGACATTTGGGTAGGTTCGGTAACTTTTTTGACGGCATGAAGAGAGACAAACAAAGACTAAAATCATAAAAAAAGCATAGTATTTTAAAATTCTTTTATTCATCCTTTTTTCATGGTCACAAAATAACATTCCTGAATCAATCCCCTTTTGAGGTGAATTTTTCTCAGATTAAGGAATTATAAGTGTTTAACTAAATTTTCTTTCAGTTCTGAGAAAGCTTCCTTTGGATCTGAACAAAAATGAAACAGTTCCAAATCCTCACTTGATATGGTCTCATTTTTGACCAAAGCGTCAAAGTCAATGATTTCTTTCCAGTAATCTTCTCCATAAAGCATAATATATATATCATCTTTACATACTTTCTCTGTTTGCACCAAAGTTAAAATCTCAAATATTTCATCCAAGGTTCCGAAACCTCCTGGAAAGGCAACAATAGCTCGCGCTTTGTAAGCCAGCCAAAACTTACGCATAAAAAAGTAGTGAAACTCAAAAGCAAGCTCAGGAGAGATATAATGATTGGGTTCCTGTTCCTTGGGAATAGATATGTTCATCCCGATTGATTTCCCTCCCGCCCGGCTGGCTCCTCTATTAGCTGCTTCCATAAATCCTCCGCCTCCCCCTGTGCAGATGACAAAGTGCTTGCCCTTTTTCTTTAAATCAATGGCCCATTTGGCAAGACTGTAAGCCAGCTCTTCAGCCTCCCAATAATATTTGACCATATCAGAATTCTTGGTGTCTGGATTTATTCTTGCCGATCCAAAAAACAGAACCGTATTGTTGACTTTAAAATCCCTGAGCCTTTTCAAAGGCTCCAGATATTCACTCAAAATCCTTATAACTCTTGCATCTCTAGAGGTTAGAAATTCCAGATTTTTATAAGCTTTTATAGGAGGTTTGTTTTTATTCATAGTGTCTTTATTCTACACAAAAATAGACTATAAATAAATTTTAAGCGACTTAAATTACTTTTTGACACTAAACCAGACCTATGATATTTAATACACAATAAAAATTTACAAAATGTCCTTTAAAAAAAACATATTAAGAAACATGACCTATCCCGGAAGGCTGATCATCCTGGGGAAAGATATAACAGATCAATATGTAGTCGTTGTCTATGCTATCACAGGCAGGTCTCCTTCGAGCCAAGCAAGGAAAATAGAGTACTCTTCAGGCCAGGCTCTAGTAAAACCCACAGATTCACAGGAGTTAAAAAAAGGAAACATTGAACTTCTCATTTATCCTGCTGTAAAAATAAAAGAAGGCATAGCGGTTAGTAATGGGAAACACACTCATGATATTTTAAAAAATATGAAAAATTCATCTCACCCTGTCAGAGTTCTGGCTCCTGCTTTAGAGTTATGGGATTATGAGCCAGATGCCCCAAATTTCACTCCTAGAATAAGCGGCTGTGTTCTCTCCGGAAAGAATGCGGCCTTGTCCGTAATAAAAAGAGACGAAAATGGACGTTCATTAAGAAATTATTATGAGTTTCCCTTAACACCAGGAAAAGGAAAATTGATTTCAACATATACAGGGAAAAACAGGGATCCTCTCCCTTCATTTGAAGGGGAGCCCCTAGACATCAAAATCCACACTCAAAATGCTGATAAGACCGCTCAATATTTCTACAATTCATTGGAACCAAAAAAAAATCATGCAGACTTAAGAGTGGCTCTGGTGTGTGTCTTTTCTCAACCGTCAAAGTTTCAGAAAAGCGATGTTTCCATAATAAACCGGCATGAAAGGAGGGGATAAAAGATGGAAAAATTAGATAAACAAACCAGACAGCAGTAT
>DASRVI010000196.1:0-4501 GCA_035655135.1 Acidobacteriota bacterium
ACTCCGTTTTGCCGGGCATCTTTTTCGATGATAAGTCATCAGTTCGCTTTTTCATTTTTCCCGCCCATTCTTTTCCATATTATGGTTTATCCATATATCAAAGTCAATATCGCGCATTGAATCATGTAAAATGTAACTAAACAGGAGGTTGTTAAATCATATAAAATGTAACCGAACTTTGATTGAAGGGAGGTTACAAAGGAGAGCATGGATTTGAGTGCGCGCAATCAATATTTGAAGAAACTGATGCCTGATTATTTGAAAGCTGACCGCAAAGGGAAGACCAGGATTCTGGACGAGTACCGCCGGAATACAGGGCAGAATAGAAAATATGTGATTCGAAAGATACATCAACTGTCTTTCGGGGAGGTAAAAAGAAGAAAGAAGCGGCGGTCTTACTATGGTGGAGAAGTTCAATCGGCTTTATGGAAGTTGTGGAAAATATTTGATGGTCCTTGTGGCCAACGTCTTAAGCCGCTTTTAGAGACCGAAGTCAAACGTCTCAGAGAGCTGGGAGAGCTGGACATCTCTGAGCAAACTTATAGTAAGCTCCTTCAGATAAGCTCAGCCACTATAGACCGTCTGCTGAGGCCGAAGAAAGAAGGTTGGAAGGTTACGCGGCGGTGTAAACGGAAAAAGACTGGTCTCATCGCGAAAAAGATTCCGTTAAGGCTTACAGACTGGGATACTCAACGGGTGGGCTATGTAGAGATGGATCTGGTTTTTCACTGTGGTTCATCTACAGCCGGAGAGTTTATCAACAGCCTCTCGACTCTGGAGATAAGTACAGGTTGGTGGGAGGGAGAAGCTGTGATGGGACGGGCGCAGAAACGCACCTTTCAGGCTTAAAAAAATCCGGCAGAGATGTCCTTATTCATGGCTGGGGATCGATTCAGACAACGATCAGGTTTTTATAAACAATCAGTTGTTCAGGCATGCGGAGAAAGAAAGTCTGGAGTTTACCCGTTCCCGGCCTTATCGGAAAAATGACAACGCCTATATTGAACAGAAAAATTTCACTCATGTGCGCCAGCCCCTGGGTTATCTTCGTTATGAAACAGATAAAGAACTGGCTCTTATCAATGATCTTTACCGCAATGAATTAAGACTTTATAAAAACTTTTTTCAACCGGTTATGAAGCTTGAGAGAAAAGAAAGAGTGGGCGGACAAATTAAACGAAAGCATGACAAAGCCAAAACTCCTTATCAAAGATTATTAGCCTCAGGAATGATCTCTGATGAGGAGAGAGAAAAACTGGAGAGGCTTTACTCCAGTCTTAATCCCGCCGAATTGAAGCGGCAGATCGACAACAAGCTTGAAAGGTTATTCATGATCTATGAAAAAAAGAAAAAAAGTCCAATAACTGTAGATCCTTACAAAAAACAAACTCCCATTACGGTTACATTTTAAATGATTTAACCATGGCTGGTTGGGTTACCTGATTAAATGATTTAACACAGGAAGGGGAGGATGGTAAAATAACTCTCAGATCCTAAGGAAGGAGGGCATTATGAAACGCAGAACCTTTTTAACTACGCTTCCGGCGCTCACCATTGTCACAGAAATGCTGTCCGGAACCGCAAATAAAACAAAAACAAAATCTCAAGAGAAGACCTCTCCCAGCACCCGTGACTTGAAACCCATTAAACTTGTCAAACCGGAAACCAGCGGGGGCCAATCAGTACTGGCTTCTCTAAAAGACAGAAGGACCATCCGCGGTATAGATTCCAAAGAGCTTCCGCCTCAGATTCTCTCTAATCTGCTTTGGGCGGCTTTTGGAGTGAACCGGCCCAACGGGCTAAGAGGAAAGCCGGGAAGAACCGCGGCCTCGGCCAGCAACTCTCAGGAAATTGACCTTTATATCACATTTCCTCAGGGAGTTTATCTCTATGATGCTGTGGGTCACAGCCTGCAACCTGTTACTTCCGGTGATTTCCGTTACAGAGCCCGCAGACGCAGAGAAAGTCAGGCTCCTTTAAGCATATTCTTTGTCGTGGATATTGCCAAATACAAAGAAGCCCCGTTTCAGGAACCCGGCCTGAGAGATCCGGAGATACAGAAATCCTACTACTATGTGGCCACTGGCCTTATCGCTCAAAACGTTTACCTGTATGCAGCTTCGATCGGACTGGCCGCTCATTTCCATAACTGTAATAAGCAGAACACTCACAAAGAGTTTAATCTTCGGCCGGAACAGCGGGTGCTTTTTGCTCAGACAGTGGGTTATCCTATGACATCCAGCTGACCAAAGAAAATTGTTATTGACTCATTTTGTGTTTTATGTGTAATATACCTTTCCTGCATCTGAAAAATCTTAATTTTTATAAAGCCTAAGAGGAGTTTAAAATGAAAATATTAATAATATATGATTCGATGTATGGAAACACCGAGAAAGTAGCCAGAGCCATGGGAGAAGCTGTCACAGGAGATGTCAAGGTAATCCCTGCTGGTGAGGCAAGCTCTTCTGATGTGGAATCCATTGACCTTCTTATTGTCGGTTCTCCAACTCAAGGCTTTAGAGCAACCCAGGCGGTACAGACCTTTATAGAAGGAATTCCTAAATCTTTCCTAAAGGGAATGAAGGTTGCCTCGTTTGACACCAGGATGCCTGAGTCAGACGTGGGGAGAGGTCTTCGTTTTATTATGAGGTTAGGGGGCTATGCAGCACCCCGCATTGCCAAAGCCCTTAACAAAAAGGGGGCAAAACTGGTTGTGCCACCTGAGGGATTCCTGGTTAAAGATAAAGAAGGCCCGTTAAAAGAGGGAGAGCTGGAGCGCGCAGCTGCTTGGGCAAAAGGATTACGATGACAAATGGCTGTCATCATATATCTAGGTTTGTCAAGTACCAGCCATTGATTTTTCAAGTTTTGCCAGCGATTCTTCAAATTCTTTTCCAAGGAATTCCGCTGATTACTTAACCCCAAATGAATATTATCAAATGTGGTTGAATAAACAAAATGACAAGTGTCACTAATGTATTGAACGAGTACATGGGATTGACAGGTGGGGGGATTGATCTAAAATTGAATAGACAGCAAATCTATAAAGGGGGTAAAAAATGGGAAACTATAAATTTTCATCCGCCCGGATTATTTGTCTTGTTCTGCTGATGATGGGCTTGATCGGCTTCTCAGCCATTTTTCTTGCCTTTACCTCATCAGCCTCATCAGCGCAGGAATCCCAGGAGCAGATCCAGCATGAGGAAAGGGTGATCAATATAGAGGTTCCTGTCCGGGTATTCAAGGGCAGCACTTTTATAGACAACCTGGGCATGACTGACTTTGAAGTGTACGAGGACGGAAAGATCCAGAAAATCGAGGCCGTCTACCTGATAAAAAAGACGGATGTGGCCCAAAAATTGGAAAAGGCAACAACGTTCAATCCTGATATATCCAGGCGGTTTGTTTTTGTGTTCGAGCTTCATGAATACCTTCCCAGAGTGAGGTATGTGGTGGAAGATTTTTTTGACCGTGTCATAGCCCCGGGGGATAGTCTTTATGTGGTCACTCCGGTTAAAAATTACAACTTCAAGAAAGAATCTCTATCCCTTATTGACAAAGAGAAAATAGCGGATCAACTGGTAGACATCCTGAAAAAGGATCTGGTTTTGGGGAATACCGAATACCGGAACGTGATGAAGCAGATTGAAGATGTTTTTGCCATGGAAGTTCCCTTTGACCTCAAGCAGAGCATGTATCTAGAGGCAGCCAGGAGACTCAAAGGAATGAAGACTTTTAATGAACAGAATCTTCAAGTTTTCGCCGATTTCCTAAGAGACAAGGAAGGCCAGAAGCATGTCTTCCTTTTTTACCAGAAAGAAATCATCCCGATTCTAGATGGAGTGGATGACTTTTCTTTGGCTGAGCTGAAAAAGGATGTGACTTTTGATACCGAAAGAATCAGACGGATTTTTTCAGATTCATCCATCTCTGTAAATTTCTTGTTCGTCACCAACAAGCCTTCATTTATGGGAGACTTGGATATAGGAAAGATGAAACCGCTTCGGGTAAGGCTTATGGACCAGTCTTACAGTGTTTTCAGTGCTTTTCGCGAAGTGTCAGCCACCACGGGCGGGATTGCTGACAGCTCGGCCAATGTTTTGGCCTCTTTCCAAAAAGCAGCCACAGCAGCTGAAAATTATTATCTAATCTATTATTCATCCAGCGACTACAAACCAGACGGCAAATTTCGTAAGATCGAGGTTAAGGTTAAAAACAGGAACTACAGGATAACCCACCGGGCCGGATATTTCGCTGATTAATAAATCGGGTATAGAGCTTTCAGCCAGGGCGTGCAGACATAGAATATCACCTCGGCACCAATAGATGATCACAGCGGCTGTGGCCGCGAAAATAGTGGCCAATAAGGAGGTGGTTATGGCTTCGCGCATATTGAGCCTCTTTCATTAGCATATTATAGGATGGGAGACGAATCCGCTCAAGCCCAAGAAATCATCAAAAATCCGGCAAAATCCACAAATCCGGATGCCGGCAGAATCCT
>DASRVI010000197.1:0-2636 GCA_035655135.1 Acidobacteriota bacterium
CAGCTCAGGCAGGTTATAAAGTGGGAAAAGTTGATTTTTTAACCCTTATCAACAATCGAATGTTGCTTCAGAATTATGAACTGCAGTATTTCTTTGCCGTATCCGATTTTCATAAAAATTTGGCAGAATACGAACTGGCTGTGGGCATAGATGTCATGCAGGCGACAGAATCAAAAGAAATTGATCCAGTTTTTATGTTAGTATAAAGATGGATTGAACCTGTCTCCATCTTTGGCCCATTTTCTATGTTAGATTAAAATTTTGCATGTTATTTTATTAGCCTTAAGAACCCGGATTAAACCAGCTCAGATATTCCGATTTTAACACATTTTCTTGGGGGACTTTTTACATTTAAAGGGGGGTAGGTAATTAACCCTTTAAAACTCTTATTTTGCACTTTTTTTAGAATTATTAATCCCACTAATCTTTGAACATTTAGATAATCACCTCTTTCTTGTAGATTGCTTTTTAACTGGACTTGTTTTATGTATATTATGGGTGATGTAGCCAATCAGAATGTGAAGATTTAATGGTCTCAAAGAAGCGATCCTTAAAGCAGCGGAAGAGATTGAGAAACAGCTTCTGTGATAACGAACTTATAATGGAGGCTTACATCATGGCAAAAGGTCGTGAAAAGTACAGATTGGATATGTATTATGAACAAATTAATATAACTTCGTTTGTGCACTATAAGTTTGACATACATCCTTAGCAGGCGTAATATTTTTATTGAAAGGGGGGTAAAAATGAAAAAAACATCAAAAAAAAGCAAAAAGCCTCGTGGATATAATTTAGAAAATTATGGAGACCTCACTTTTGAATCAAATGCTTCAGTTATTCACAATCTTGGAGAAGGACTAATAAAAGATTCCCAAACCGCAGTAAGTGAATTGACAAAGAATTCCTATGATGCAGATGCAACCAGAGTTGAGATAGAGTTCAAGAATTTAAACAAAGATAATTGCAAAATTATCATCAAGGACAACGGAGAAGGTATGTCCAAAGATGAGATTGATAAGAAATGGATGGTATTATCAACCGATAATAAAAAGCATGATTCAATCAGTCCAAAATACGGAAGAATAAGAATCGGCGAAAAGGGAATCGGGAGGTTTGCAGTTGATAAACTTGGTGGAAGATTAACCTTAGTTACAAAAAAAGAGAATGAGCCTTTCTCTTTTAAAGCCGATTTTGATTGGGAACAATACAGTAAAGGTAATAATAAGTCATTGGATGAAGTGAAGAATCCATATGGATATGTTGGTCCGGAACCAAACTTCCATCACGGAGTCAAATTAATTATCCGGGGCCTAAGAGACAAATGGACAAAACAAAAAGCAAGAAACATTATAGATGAGCTGTGTCAGCTAATTGACCCAGAAGAAAAAAACAAAAACTTTGAAATAAGTTTTAAGTCAAATGATTGGTCTGATTTAAACGGAGTATTGTCTAATCCATTAGCAGGAAAAGAAACACATAGGATTGATTTTGAAATAGATAGCATCGGAAATTATGTAAGAACTTTGTCAGTAGGAAATAAAGAGCCTAAAATCATAAAAGAAGGAAGGTCCCCGTTATCCTCTGGACCTTTGAAAGGAAATCTACGTTATTATGCAAAAGGAATTACACTGGCTAAGGTAAAACTCAGCAGAACAGAGAAGGGCCGACGTCCAGAAACACATAGAGGAGTGAAGATACGTAGAGATAAATTCAGGGTAAGGCCATACGGAGAAGAAGGTGATGATTGGCTTGAAATTAAGAAAAAAAGAAGTATTTGGGGGGGAAAATATGCTATTAGAGATAAATATTTAAGTGGGACAATCCACATTAGTAGAAACGAAAATCCAGACTTAAGGGATTCTACCGACCGTGAGTCCCTTCAAGAAAATGATGCCTTTTTTGAGATGAAAGAATTTGTTTTGGAACATATCCAACTTTTAAATGAATTATTGAGAGAAGAAGAGAGTCAGGAACAAATAAGAGCAAAGAGAGAGAATGTAAAAAAGGTCTTAGATTACTGCTCAATTGGTTTGAACAAGCAAGAAAGTGATGAGTACAAAACCACAATTGAGATGTTAGATAAAAGAAAAAAAGGTCAGCATGCCGTATTGAAAGATAAAAAAGAAAAAACAATAAAAAAGTCGAAGCCCATAAGAAATGCTCTCTGGCAGTGCAATGCTTGCGGTGACACTTGGAAAGCTCCAATTGAAAAAACTCCAACTAAATGCAGGGAATTTTCAGTAAGAACAGATGGAACTCTAATTGATATTGAAGGATGTGGGAGTAAAGATATTAAGAAATTTAAAAAAGCAAAAACGCATGAAGACAAAGAAAATCAAAAAACAACAGGAAGAGACGAAGAATGCGTGGATATTATAAGTGGCGCTTATGCTCTTGTAAGTGGAAAAATGTTAACTCCCAAAATTGATTATGACATGAAAGAAGAAGATGAAGAAGAAAGAGAAATAGCTGTGAATCCTTCTCATATATCATATAAAATCTCTGAAATATTGGATAAAAAGGAAGGAGAAGTATTTCAAATTGGAGAAGGGATCCTGCCTCCAGCTTTATCTACCCATATCATTAAGTGCATTTGCCTGGCATGGGGGGATTTTCATGGCAGGAAAACAGAAAAA
>DASRVI010000198.1:0-2649 GCA_035655135.1 Acidobacteriota bacterium
GTGGTGGTTTAGACAGCCCCTTTACACTCAGATTTTTATCGGCATCCTCATCGGGATCTTAGTGGGGCTGCTCCTCAGAGACAAAGCCAGCTGGATCAAACCCCTGGGCGATATTTTCATCCGTCTCCTGATGATGCTGATTGTCCCCCTCACTTTCTTCACACTCATAAGCGGTATGACCAAACTCGAAGACCTGCGCTCTTTCCGCTCTCTCGGAGGAATGATCATCCTTTATTATTTGGCTTCCTCCCTGGTTTCCGGAATCCTTGGCATATCCATTGCTTTGATATTGCAGCCGGGAAAAAAAGCTGTGGGTCTGTTGAGCACAGGAGGCCAGGTCGAACCAGCGACCTTCAATTTCATTGATAATCTGGTCTCATGGATACCCAAAAATCCTGTGGAATCCCTAGCTTCAGGAAACATGCTTCAAATCATTGTGTTTTCTATTATCGCTGGGGTTGGGCTTCTGGCAGTCAAGAATAAAGCAAAAAATCTAACCAAAGTCATTAACGATGCCTCAGAACTGATGATCACCATCACTGGGTTTGTGATGAAAACCGCGCCTTACGGCATACTGGCTTTAGTAGCCAATATGGTGGCCTCCATGGAAACAGAAGTTCTCCATGAAGTCCTAAGATTCATCCTGGCAGACTATATAGCTTTGCTTATTCTTCTTATCCTGTTTTATCCCTTAATCCTGATATGGCTGACCAAATTGAATCCCATTCGCTTTTACCGCAATATTTCCCCGGCCATGCTGGTGGCAGCCAGCACCACATCAAGTTCCGCCACTCTTCCTGTCTCCATGAGCACAGCATCTGACAACCTGGGAGCTCCGGAAAAAATATGGGGATTCACACTTCCCTTAGGAGCCACCATCAACATGAACGGCATGGCAGCCGCTATCGGAGTGATTGCTGTGTTTGCTGCCAATATCTATGGACTGACCATCACTCCTGTTCTTCTTCTCCAGTTTATGTTTTTAGGACTGGTGTTGTCAGTGGGAACCGCAGGAATCAAAGGAGCGGGTATTGTGATGTCCACTATCCTGCTTGAGACCTTGAACTTACCTCTGGCATTGATCCCTATTCTGGCATCCGTATGGCCGGTGCTGGATATCGGACACACCACCTGCAATGTCACCGGCGATCTGGTCGGGACCACCATTGTGGGTGATAAACTCAAGTCTATTGATAAACAGATTTTCAACGGGAAAAATGTGGTCACCCGAAAAAAGTCAAAAAATTGATTAAAAGCAGGCCCGGTGGGTGCAATGGTTTGATAAATATGTGAAGAAGCCCATTGGAAGTAATTAAGTCCAATTCTCAATTTTGAGATGAGGGACTCTCTTGAACTCCTTTTCATTGTTGGTGACCAGTACGCAGTCCACAGAAAGGGCGTGTGCAGCGATGAGCATATCCATGGCTCCTATAGGAGTTCCCTGTTTTTCCAAATGATACCGGATATCTCCATAATGCTGGGAAGCCTTGTGATCATAGCTGAGTATCTCCAGAGGAGCCGCGAACTGAGCTAAAGCCAGGTGATTTTGCGCTGGTTTTGAACTTTTCACTACACCGTAAAAAAGTTCACTCAGGGTTATAGAAGAAATGCCAATACTTGAAATTCGCGCATTCCGGAATCTCTTAAAAACATCCGCTGGTTTTTTCTTAATGATATAGATACAGGTGTTTGTATCCAGCATATAGTTCATATAAGATCATCCCTTTGATCTTGTGTCGGTTGTTCCCGATGTTCCATAAAGTCTTCTGTGAATTGACCCAGGCTTTTTTCAAGAGATGACCAGGGCGCTTTTTTGGGTATAAGGATGACAATATTTCCGATTTTTTTTATAAACACATCATCTCCAGGCATTCGAAACTCCTTAGGAAGTCTTACAGCCTGGCTTCGTCCGTTCATGAATATTTTCGCGGTATGCAAGAAAAGCCTCCTTTTTAATGATATATACCATAATATATATCATTTAAGAAAAAGTCAATCATAGCAACACAACACATGGGATAAAAAAAGACGTTCATATCCCCTATTTCTTCTCAATGCCTTATAACTCTCTATCAATCCGCAAGTTATCCCCTATGATTGATTATAATCTCTAAGCAATTCAAAAATTAGAGTGATTTTACATCCTGCAAGTAAACGACTGTTTACACATCATGACTTCACTCCAAAATCTATTCTATCACTCAATAGAGAAACATAGTCATTTCTCCTTCCCGGCACATTTCTTGAATCACTGTCTCTGCCATGAGCAGGGTCTATTGCCCACGTCATCCGGAGAATACAGCATTTTACCGTATCCTTTTCCATTATTTTGAGACATTTCTTCTGGAATATGAGAACCGGTTTGAAAGACACTTTGGTCACCTGCGTCCCATTATCC
The DNA here is from genome assembly GCA_035655135.1 of Acidobacteriota bacterium. GTDB lineage: Bacteria > Acidobacteriota > Aminicenantia > Aminicenantales > Aminicenantaceae > WJMT01. The sequence goes on from DASRVI010000198.1 coordinate 2,399, forward strand.
AAGAGGTGATAGAAAAATACCTAGACTGCGGCAATCCAAAGTGTGGATTTGCGCGGATCAGATGTCCTGACCGCGGGGCGGAAAGACTTGTTATGTTTTCCTGCAAAACCAGAGGCTTTTGTCCCTCTTGTCATGCCAAGCGTCGGGAGGAATGGGGTGAGTGGATGCGGGAGAAACTCATTTTGGACACCCCTCACCGACAGGTTGTCTTTACCATACCCAAGATGCTGCGGGTATTCTTCAAATTCAAC
>DASRVI010000199.1:0-2252 GCA_035655135.1 Acidobacteriota bacterium
GATATAAGGACTTTATATGGGGTGTCAAAAGCAGCTCCGGGGGCATCCATGCCGCCAATATATCCGCTTTCCCCCACATGTTTTTCAATGTCTTTGCCTAAATTGTGCACAAAATATTCAGGGGAAGCCGCCCATCTTATATAATGCTTTCCTTCCAGATAAATGGATGTAAGAACGAGGATAAGAATGAAGCTCAGTGAAACAAATTTGGGTAAATGTATCTCACTCCAATTTTTAAATATTTTTGGATGAGCCATAAAACCGGTTAGAATCAAAGCCAAAAAAAAGCTCACTATAAGTTCCCAGGTTCCCGGATAAACAAAAGGGAAAGAATCAGAAGGCTTGAGTTTGAGATATCTGTATAACCAGGGGATAACACAGCGCTGTAGTAAAAGTCATTCCATTCATCCAGTTTCCATTGGCCGAATAATATGAGATTACGGGCATTGTGATTGTAAATGCCTTCATCGAAAAAAGCACCCAAGCTTTCGCTTAAATACTGCGGGGGATCGGCATGGATATAAATGATTCTGTTTAAAAGGAAAACAATGAACAGAAAAAGAAAAACATGTTTTCCTTTGATCTTTTTCATGGATGATCCTTAGAGGTGATGATAAAAAAAACTGAGAAAAGGTAAAGATGAAATTCAGGGAGAGCTTGCGTTGGGAATTCAATTAATTGGAGAATATTCAATTTTTTGAATTATTTAGAGCTCATGAATCAACAGGCATTTAACTAATCGACTGATATCAAACAGGATAGCCGATTAATTAAATATGGCATGAATATTGCTTTCTAATGGATAGAAAAAATGGATTGGTATGTTTATTTTAAAGGAGGTGATGGATACCGGAGATCTATAAGAAAAACAATAAGGAAAAAAGGTGGAGTGAATTTCACTCCTGAATTATGGGTAACTTTTTCCCAATTTAATTTGGGTAAAGAGGAGGAAAGAATTGCGTAAACTATTTAGTGTTTTATGTGTGCTGTTACTTGTCTCGCCTTTAATCATGGCGCAGCAACGAACAGGAGATATTTATGGTACAGTCACAGACTCAGAAGGCAATCCTCTTCCTGGTGTGACCGTCACCTTGACCGGTTCAAAGACCGCTCCTATGACCAGCATCACTTCCAATCAGGGACGATTCAGGTTCGTCTCTCTGGCTCCAGCCAGCGACTACACCATCAAAGCTGAACTGGAAGGTTTTAAAACCGCTATCAAGCAGAACATCATCGTAGTGGTGGGTTCAAATGTTGAGATCAACCTTGACATGGAAATGGGAGCCTTGGAAGAGGAAGTCACTGTCACAGCAGTGACACCTGTTGTGGACACCAAGAAGACAGAAGTGGGTCAGAATGTAACCCATGAAATTCTTCAGTCTCTGCCTACAGCCAGAGACCCCTGGGTCATTCTTCAGATGGCTCCATCTATTTTGATGGACCGGGAGAACGTGGGTGGAGCTGAATCCGGACAGCAGTCTGAAATGGCTTCCCGTGGTGCCACCAGTGATGCTCAAAGTGTTTGGGCCATGGATGGTATGGTCATCACAGACCCTGCTGCCATTGGAGCATCGCCCAGTTATTATGACTTTGATGCTTTTGAAGAGATGTCAGTCACAGTGGGTGGTGCTGACGTGACCACACAGACAGGCGGAGTTTCCATCAACCTGGTCACCCGGCGAGGCGGAAACAAAGTGAGTCTGGGTGGGCGATTTTACATGACTGATGAGAAGTTCCAGGCAGCCAACGAAGACTATGTGGCAGAAGTTCGGGCAGATGAGCCTGGATTCATTGGAATCAACAGAGTCAATGCCATCAAAGACTATGGCTTCAACCTGGGTGTGCCGATTTGGAAAGACCACATCTGGGCTTGGGGTTCATATGGTGTGCAGAACATCAAGACCACCACTGTGTATGGAAGAGCCGATGACACCATGCTTCAGAACTATGCCTTCAAACTGAATGCTCAGATCATCCCAGAAAACCGGTTTGAAGCCTTCATACATGTGGGCGGTAAAAACAAATGGGGTCGATCTTCCAGTGCTTATTTGCCCGGAGGATATTATCAGGGCGGACGATATTATTTTGGAAGTCCTATCTTCAAACTCCAGGATGAGCACATGTTTGGAAACAATTTCTTTGTCTCAGTCATGTACACTTACTCTGACGCCGGATTCAACTTGACACCTATGGACGACCTGGATTTTGAAAATCCCTGGTGGTATGATCGCACGAATGCTACATGTATAGCT
>DASRVI010000200.1:0-6562 GCA_035655135.1 Acidobacteriota bacterium
CTGATTCTTCCCTTTATAAATATCTCCTCTCCTATCCTGCTCAAAGCCACCTCAGTATGCACTGGTTCTAGAAACACAGCCTCTTCCTCCACAAGTTCTGAATTAAAGAACTCAAAATCTCTCCTTAATTCAATTCCTTGAGAGGGCAGTCTATCAATATCAATAATCATCATACTATTTCCCAAAAAAAGTTATCCTATTATAACATTTCACTTCCCTTTGTCAATAATGGCAAATTAGCATCAAAGAGCTTGAAATTACGGAAAGTCGATGTATAATATATTCATCTGATTATTGCAAAATGGCTGGGCTAAATACAAACATAAAACGCAAACAAGCTAACTACCATGTCCAAACTGAAGACAAGGGACATGGGATCAATCATGTGGAAACCGTTATATACAAATCAGGGAAGGTATTATCTTCCCGTAAATCTTCTTATGCCTCCCTAATAAACAACTCCCATTTAAAACAAAAAATACAACAAATCATAGAGAAACAACATGAAGAATGTCTCAAGGAAATCAATGACGGGAAGTTCGATCATCTTTGATTCCTTGCCAACACTTAAGATTTTCAATTAAAATAATTCAGAACATTTATGGATAAAATATTTCTTATTGATGGAAACTCTATTCTCTACCGTTCTTATTATGCCATCCGCAATCTTTCAAATTCCAAAGGATTTGCCACAAATGCCATATATGGGTTTCTCCAGACCATACGCAAAATAATAAAAGAAGAAAAAGCCAAATATATAGGGATTGTTTTCGATTCCAAAGGACCTACTTTCCGACATGAAATCTTTCCTGAATATAAAGCTCAAAGAAAGCCTATGCCAGACGACCTAGTCCCCCAGCTGCCGGTCTTAAAAAAGCTCTTAAAAGCTCTTCATATCAAGGTGCTGGAAAAAAAAGGGTATGAAGGAGATGATATTTTAGGAACCTTAGCCAAAAAATGCAGTAAAGAAAACATCCAAACCATTATTGTCACAAATGACAAGGATATGTATCAATTGGTGAATGAGTCTGTGATGATTTACAATGTAGCCAAGGAATCATATCTTAACCAAAAGTCTATAGAGGAAAATTTAGGAGTCCCCCCTTCTAAGGTTAAAGATCTGCTCGCCCTCTGGGGAGATACATCAGACAATATCCCCGGTGTCAAAGGAGTGGGAGCTAAAACAGCTAAGAAACTCCTTAAAAACTATGGATCCATCGAAAATATTATGAATCATCCTGAAAAAATAAAAAATCCAAAACTAAAGGAAAAAATAAAAAAGAGTAAATCTGATATTGAGATAAGCCGCCAATTAGTTTCCTTAAATACAGATCTCTTAATAGAATTCAATTTGAACGAATTTAGCCTCCAAGAACCTGACTACGACCAATTGATTCCCCTACTCCAAGAACTGGAATTTTCCAAATTGCTGTCTGATTATATGGGTAAAATTAACCAAAACCAAAAAGACTATTCTCTTGTTTTAGATGTCAATAAATTAGATGAATTGATCGCTCAAATAAGAAAAACAAAAAAAGTATCTATTGACACAGAAACTGACAGCCCGAATCCTACTGAAGCCACTCTAGTTGGAATCTCATTTTCACTAAAACCCCATCAGGCTTTTTATTTGCCCCTGAGACATAACTACCCGGGGGTTCCTGAGCAGATACCTGTTCATAAAGCTCTGGATCGATTGAAGGGAGTGCTCTCAGATCCAAATATAAAAAAAATCGGTCAGAACATTAAATATGACTGTATCGTTTTTAAAAGAGAAGGAGCTCCCATAAAAGGAATCGATATAGACACCATGATCCTTTCTTATCTGTGCAGTCCCAATATGGGTAAGCACAATCTGGACTCACTGGCCATGAAATACCTTCATGTTAAAACAATATCTTATGAGGAAATAGCAGGCAAAGGAAAAGAAGAAGTCACATTAGATAAAGTGGATGTGGAAAAAGTAATGCCTTATGCCTGTGAAGATGCGGATATAGCGCTTCAGCTCAGTTCTATTTTAATGAAAAGAATCAGAGAGAAAAACTTATATGATTTATACCAGAAAATAGAACGTCCCCTGATAGAAGTCCTTACAGATATGGAAATATGGGGGATTAGAGTCGATCCTGAAGTTCTCAAAGAAATATCCCAAGAGCTGAAAGAGAGTCTTCAAATCTTACAGAAAAAAATATACCAGCAATGCGGCCAAGAGTTCAATATCAACTCTCCTCAGCAGTTAGGAGAGATCCTTTTCAAAAAGCTCGAGCTTCCTTCTTCAAAAAGGACCAAGAAAACCCGCCGCTTTTCAACCAGTTACAGCGTCCTTCAGCAGCTTTCTCATAAATTCCCCCTTGTCAAAGATATCCTCGAATACAGACAACTGGCTAAACTCAAATCAACCTATGCGGATGCTCTCCCTAAACTCATCCATAAGGCCACTGGACGTATTCATACATCGTACAATCAGACTATAGCCTCAACCGGAAGGCTGTCCAGCAGTTATCCCAATCTTCAAAACATTCCTATCAGAGGGGAATGGGGGATGCGATTTCGGTCGGCTTTTATTCCATCCCCGAATCAGCTTTTTTTATCGGCAGACTACTCTCAAATTGAGTTAAGAGTGCTGGCTCATCTTTCTGAAGATCCTGAACTCATCAGAACTTTCGAGAAAAACCGAGACATCCATCAAGAAACAGCTCAAAAGGTATTTGGTGAAGAGGCTTCTCTTTTTCGTGATGAATTCCGGAGAAGAGCGAAAATCATTAACTTCAGTATTATATACGGAACCTCCGCTTTTTCACTCGCCAAACAGCTGGAGACATCCACCTCTGAAGCCAAAAAATTCATCGACCTCTACTTTGAAAGGCATCCAAAGGTGCTGGCTTTCCATGAGAAATGCATTAAAGAAGCTGAAGAAAAAGGTTTTTCTGAAACAATGCTGGGGAGAAAAAGGCCTGTTCCAGAATTAAAAAGCAAAAACAAGGTCATCCAACAAGCCGGCCGTCGTATTGCTTTAAACACTCCTATTCAAGGAACCGCTGCTGATCTTATAAAAAAAGCCATGAGAGATATATGGGAAGAGATAAACAACAATAAATTAAGCTCAAAAATCATACTCCAAGTTCACGACGAATTGGTTTTTGAAGTGCCGGATACTGAACAAAAACAATTAGAACAAATCGTCAGAAACAAAATGGAAAATGTCCTGTCTTTGAAAGTCCCCCTTAAGATCCATCTGGGTTGGGGTGTTAACTGGGCTGAAGCCAAATAACATCGCATCTGCCGCAACTTCAGCTTGTGAATATCCTAGTTTGGATTAAATTATAGGTTTTTTTGATAAATTCGGAACCGCTTGTATATCTCGCCCCCCATCTTTTCCATCTCCGCTCTTACTTTGACATTGCTCTCCATCTCATGATGGGTATCCATAATTTCCATCCCAGCTTCCTTGGCGCTGGTCAACATATTGACCCCCATCATCACATCCAGCCCCCGTCCTCTGTATTCTTCTTTGATGCCTCCTAAAAGAAGGTCTAATTGTTTGGTTTTCTTAATTTCTCTGAGAATCTTGAAAATTCCTAAAGGAAAAAGCCTTCCCTTGGCTTTTTTGATTCCTTGTGCAGGACTGGGCATGCCTACAACAAAAGCCACTAGCTCGCCTTTATGCAAAACTCCCTTTATAAATTTTGGATTAAGGAGAGGAAGGTATTTTTTAGCCAAGCTTTCCATTTCATCTTCATCTAGCGGAGTATAACCGTATATATTGGTTTTTGAATAACATTCATTCATTAAACTCAACACAGGTTTGATCCAAGGTTTTAACTCTTTTCTTTTTCTGAACTCTAAGATCTCGAATCCTCCCTTTCTTTTTATTCTTTGGTAAATTCTTTTGTAAAAATCAGGAATCTCATCCGGCACATCAATTTTATAGACAACATAATCTATATCCTTTCTGTATCCCAACTCCTCTATAAAATCAGGCATCCATTCAAAATTATAATAATTTGGGAATGTGGCCGCACTTTCAAATCCTTCGATAAGAAATCCCTCCGGATCTTGATCTGTAAAACCATAGGGCCCTATAATCCTTTCCATCCCTTTGCTTCGGGCCCATCTTTCCACATAATCCAACAAAGCTTTGATCACTTCCTTGTCTTTCCAGCTCTCTAAATACCCGAATCTGGCGGTCTTCTCGTCCCTGTGTTCATTATAGCGCCTATTAATAATCCCCATGATTCGGCCCACTAATTTTTGATCTTTATAGGCAAGACAAAGAACTGTATCACAGTAACTGAAGGCTCGATTCTTTTTAGTAGAAAAATAACTCCATTCATCCATATAAATAGGGGGAACCCAATTCTCATGTTCTGCGTGGATTTTTTCAGGTAGATATATGAACTTTCTTAAATCCCCTCGTCCTGCAACTTCTCTAATTTTAACTTCCATGGAGTTTCTTCCTCCTCTTATTTTTTTCCTATTATACAATAATCCATGGTTTTGAAAAGAAAAATAATACAGATATTTTGGTTGACAAAACAAGCCCATAATTAATACACTTTATAGTCAATTTTTGACCAATAAATGTATTGACCCATGAGAAAACAAACCTTTCCCCGCGGAACTCACCCACCAGAGTATAAAATTTTCACAAAGGATCAAAAACTTGAAACCCTAGCTCCACCTAAAAAAGTTTTTATCCCTCTCAATCAACATTTTGGAAAACCCGCTGATCCCATAGTCAAAAAAGGAGATGAAGTGCTTATGGGGCAAAAAATTGGAGACAGTGATGAGATGTTTTCAGCTCCAGTGCACTCCAGCGTTTCCGGAAAAGTGCTTTTCATAAAAGAACATCCCCATCCTCTTGGCTCCCCTGTCCAGACTATTATCATATCCAATGATGGAAAAGACACTCCCCATCCGGATAATAAGGGGACCAAAGATCCTTTTTCACTAAAGCCCGAAGAAATCCGCAAAAGAGTGAGAGAAGCTGGCATTGTGGGTATGGGCGGGGCTGCTTTTCCAACCGCTGTCAAACTATCTCCTCCTAAGGGAAAAACCATAGATACAGTCATCATCAATGGATGTGAATGCGAACCCATGCTGACCTCTGACTACAGAGTGATGCTTGAGTACCCAGACCATATCATAAAGGGAGCAGAAATAATCCGCCTTGCAACCGGAGCTGAACAGATGATCATAGCTGTTGAAGACAATAAATTAGACGCATTTAACCTTTTCAAACAGAAAATGAACGGTTTCCCCGGGAAAACATCGCTTTTAAAGACCAAATATCCCCAGGGAGCTGAAAAAAATCTCATTTACGCTCTTTTAAACCGAGAAGTTCCTAGTGGAGGTCTTCCCTTTGATGTGGGAGTGGTTGTCCAGAATGTGGGAACGGTGAAAGCCATCTGGGAGGCTGTATCCTCTGGTAAACCTTTGTTGGAAAGAGCTGTGACCGTTTCTGGACCTGGAATAAAAGATAATAAAAATCTGTTAGTCCGTATTGGAACTCCCTTTAAAGACGCCATTGATTACTGCGGTGGTTTAAAAAAAGGGACCAATATGCTTGTCATGGGCGGTCCCATGATGGGATTGGCCCAATGGAACCTTGAAACACCTGTTATAAAAGCCACCTCCGGTCTGGTTGCCTGGGAAGAAGAAGAGCTTCCAAAAGAAAATCCCTGCATCAGCTGCGGGCGCTGCGTGAATCACTGTCCCATGGGGCTTGTCCCCACCAGGCTGATGAACTATTCAAAGCATGAGCTTTACGAAGATGCAGATAAATGGGGAGTCCTTGACTGCGTGGAGTGTGGATGCTGCCAGTATATCTGTCCGGCTAAAATCCCCTTAGTCCATTGGATTCGACTGGCAAAGAATGTGGTCACAAGCATGAAACGAAAAAAGAAAAGCTGATGAAAGAAAACGCATTTCTCCTAAAATCATCGCCCCATTTCAGAGACAAAGATTCTGTCTCAAAAATAATGTTTACAGTTGTTATAAGTCTTATCCCTGCGGTGGTGGCTTCTGTTTACTTCTTTAGACTGAGAGCGGTTCTGATCTATATCACTTGTGTAGCCACTTGTCTGATCACAGAAGCGGTTTTTCTCAAGGTCAGAAAAAAGGATATGAGTTCCTTGTGGGATGGATCCGCCATCATCACAGGACTTCTTTTGGCCATGGTTCTTCCTCCTTCTCTTTCTCTAGAACTGGTCATCATTGGCTCAGTTATGGCCATCGCTTTGGGTAAACAGGTATTTGGAGGACTCGGCTATAATATATTCAATCCGGCTTTGGTAGGCCGGGCCTTTCTGCAGATTGCATTCCCTGTGGCCATGACCACTTGGATACCCCCAGAAACCCTGAAAGTAAACACAGCCACCTTTGCCACTCCCCTGGGAAATCTCAAATTCTTAAGCTCCATAACAGAGGGATCCTTAACTCCCATTAAAGACCTTTTTTGGGGGAATGTGGGAGGCTGTTTAGGAGAAACATCCGCCATTGCTTTGCTGGTGGGAGCTTTGTTCCTTCTTTCCCGGAAGGTCATTGACTGGAGGATTCCGGT
>DASRVI010000201.1:0-2019 GCA_035655135.1 Acidobacteriota bacterium
TAAGATACACAGAAAGGACATCTGTCTCAAGACTCTCCAAAGGAAGCAGCCAAAGGAGCACTGGTAAAAGAGTCATAGGAAGAAGCAGCGGCAGAAGAATCACGGGAACAGTAAGTCGGTCTAGATCCTCTGGGGCGAGAAGTATTCGGTCAACAGGTTCAAGTTCTGGTTCCCGGTCCAGAAGTTCCGGTTCCACCAGCAAAGTGAAAAAGAAGTAGGCCTGAGCTTATCGATTTGAGGTTATATAAGGCGGGATCAAGGAAGATTTAGTAAGGCCTGGAGATACAAAAAGGGGAACATTAAGGGCTAATTGAAAGCTGCTCACCACAACCATATATTCATTTTTAAATTCCTCTCTCAGCGGTCCCACAGGTTTGAACTTGTGAGCAAGGGGATTGATGTATTTCCCGTGGTATTTAATCCTATAATCCAGATGAGGACCAGTGGAAGTTCCTGAAGATCCCACATGTCCTATGGTTTGTCCGCTGGTGACTTTAGCCCCTCTTTTAATTCCTCTGGCGTAGCTTCGAAGATGCAGATACATGGTCTCATAGGAATTTTTATGGCGGATTTTGATCATTCGTCCGGCAGCTCCGTTCAGACCCATAAAAGTCACAGTGCCGTCTGCAGTGACTTGAACAGGAGTTCCTATAGGCGCTCCATAGTCCACTCCATAATGGGGCCGGTATACTTTCCATACAGGATGAAGCCGGCTGTAGCTGAATCTGGATGTTATCCTGGCGCCGTTTATGGGTGATTTGAGGAATTCTTTGCGCAATGACTTGCCTTCAGGATCAAAATAGTCCCATTCCTGGGTATCCGGATAAGCGAAGCGGAACGCCTGGAATGTTTTTCCTTGATTGGTGAATTGGGCAGCCAGTATTCTGCCGTAGCCAATGAATTGTCCATCCAGGTATTTTTTTTCAAAGACCAGTTTAAAGGAATCATTTTTTCTGATATCCGCATAAAAATCAATATCCCAGGCAAATATATCAGCAAGAGCAATGGCGAGAAAATCTTTTTCTCCGGCTTCATTCACGGCCTGGATGAGATTGTCATTGATGACCCCCCACATCAGTTTTAATTTTGTTTGGATGGGAAATTTCAGAATTTTTGCCTCATAGCCGTCCTGATTTTTTTGGATCTTAAGATACTCTTCTTTGTCTATGTCATATTCGATGCACTTTAAAGGCCCATTTTCTTCATAATAAAGACGAAGCTCGTTTCCTGCTTTTATTTTGGCCATGTCATACACAGGCTCCACGTCCTGCTTAAGTTTGTGGATTTCAAGGGGAGTGAATTCACACTCCTTAAGAATATCTGATAGAGACTGACCTCTATTTATTGTTATTTTCTGTTCCTTTAAGGGAGGTGTTTTGGGAGTCACCGTCCTGGAATTTTCATCAGAATGAGCTTGCTTCTCATCCACAGAAGGAGTGATTTTGGTTTGTTTTTGCTCACTGTTTTTGGGAATAAACGCCAGGAACAAATAAACAGCCAAAAGAAAGATCACATACAAAGCATAATAAGGCGAGTTTTTCTTCTTTCTTTTATTTTTTTTGATTTTTATACTGACTCTCATTTAGAGAAAAAAGATAATCCATTTTTCCTATTAAGTCAAATGACCATTAGTTACATTAAATTGGGCATTAAATTGGGGACGGTTTACTTATTCACCTAATTTTTAGTCAAGTGTTAAATTGGGGACGGTTTATTTATTCACTTAATTATTTATTTTTTAATTTTGAGAAATATCATTTTGCGTGTCGTCTAATGATATGCAATGGGAAGAATAGCTCGAGTTGTAATACCAGGATGTCCTCATCATATCATTAAAAGAGGCAATCGACGCCAACAGGTTTTTTTCAATGATGGTGATAAGAGACATTATCTCAACATTCTTAATCATTATTGTAGAAGAGAAGAAGTCAAAGTTTGGTGTTACTGCTTGATGGACAATCATGTTCACATCATTGCCGTTCCAAAAAAAGAAGAAAGCTTGGCAAAGGCCATTGGCGA
>DASRVI010000202.1:0-7387 GCA_035655135.1 Acidobacteriota bacterium
ATTATCTTTGAGTTCAATAGGAAGATATTTCTGGTTCACATTATCATAGCAGTAGAGAGATGCAAAGCGTCTTATATAGGTCGGAATCCCAACTGAAGTGAAACCAGGATGTCCGGATGCGGGAAAAGGCCCTCCGTTCTATGCTTTTCTTTGGTGTAAAGGGTTCCGGAAACGCAAATATCAAGCAGATAATTTCAAAAACAAAAAAAACTGAAAATGATGGATGATTCATATTATAATAGGATTGAACAATATGCTAAGGAGAAAGAGAGCATGACAAAGAGACTTTATCGATTACAGAGCAGCAAAATGATCGGAGGAGTGTGCGCAGGAATCGCTCAATATTTTGATCTGGATGTATCGCTTATCAGGCTGTTGTTTGTGGGGATAGCCTTGATCACAGCCTTATTCCCAATGCTGGCGTTTTATATAGTAGCTTGGATTATTATTCCTACTGAGGAGGAAGTGATTAAAAAGAAAAAAGAACGAAAATCATCTGAATGACCTCAAAATCAATTATTCAGTGGTTTGACTTGTTGAGACATATTGGTTATTTTAAGCATTAATTCCTGTGTGAAAGCTAAAAGACAGGTTAAAGAATAGTGCGATGATTTTAGATAAAAATATTCCATTCAATCATATTGCTGTTGAAGGGATGATGAAGTCAGGAAAAGGAAAATTGGTTCAAGCTATAGCTAAACAAATAGGAGCCAGAGCTGTTTTTGATCGGACAGATAATCCATATATAAAGGATTTTTATGAAGAGAAAGAAGGCTCTGCTTTTCTCACTCAGCTTGTATTTCTTGTGAACAGGTATCATCAGCAGTCAACATTATTACAAAGAGAGTTGTTTTCAGAACGCATCATTTGTGACTATCTGTTCGAAAAAGATAAAATATATGCGTATCAAACATTAACTGATGAGGAATTAATTGTTTACGAGAAAATATTCAGTATTTTTTATGAAAAAATTGCAAAGCCAGATTTAACCATTTATCTTCAAGTTTCTCTTCCTACTATCTTAAAAAGGATTTCACAAACAGGTTCAGATATTGAAAAAAATATTTCTGAAAAATATCTTGAGGATATCATTGAAGCATTTGACTATTTCTTTTTTAATTATCAGGCTACTCCTCTGTTAGTGATTAAATCCGATGACTTAGATTTTGAGAATAGAGGGGAAGTTGAAGATATCATTGACAAGATAGCCCAAATGAAAAAAAATACTCTTTATTATGTTCCTATAGGAAAAGAAGATCAAAAAAAAAGAGATAATCATAAATAAGACTTTACCTCAATCCTGATAAATAAAGGCAGGATGGGGAGAAAGGAAGACATATGTCTGAAAACTTAATTCAAAGGGTCATTATCCCAGACATCCTCAAGAAAAAGGAAAAAAAGGAAAAGATTGTTGCTTTAACTGCGTATGATTTTCCTACAGCAAAGATCGTTGACCAAGCTGGGGTGGACATTATTCTTGTTGGAGACTCATTGGGAATGGTTGTTTTGGGTCATAAGGATACAATCCCGGTCACTATGAATGACATGATTCATCACACCAAAGCTGTTACAAGGGGTGTGCAGAGAGCTCTGGTGGTAGGGGACATGCCTTATATGAGTTTTCAAGTTTCCCAAAAAGAGGCAGTCAAAAATGCGTCTCGTTTTATCAAAGAAGCAGGAGCCAGAGCTGTCAAGATAGAAGGAGCCACTCCTTATCGATTAGAGACTATTAAGGCCTTGAAGGAAGCAGAAATTCCAGTTATGGGACATGTGGGGTTGACACCCCAATCTATAAACCAAATAGGCAGTTTTAAAGTCAGGGGAAAGAATAAGGAAGAAGCTCAAAAAATTATAGAAGAGGCCTTAAAACTTGAACATGCTGGGGTTTTTTCAATCATTTTGGAGTGTATTCCCTTAGAATTAGCTGAAGTGATCACCCATAGGATCAAAATACCCACTATAGGAATCGGGGCTGGACCATTTTGTGATGGACAGATACTGGTTTTTCATGACCTCTCGGGATATTCTAATGGATATTTACCTAAATACGTCAAAAAATACGTAGATGCGAATAAAATATTGATTGATGGAATCAGTCAGTATGTGAAGGAGGTAAAAAGCGATCAATTTCCTTTGGATAAACATTCATATCATTCAAAAGAAATAGAAAAGCTTTTCTATTCAAAGAAACAACAAAAATAATTCAGTAAAAAAACCAGGAAAAATCATGAGAATTATCAGAATTATTGATGAGATGAAGAATGAGATGCGCAAGCATCGGTCTCAAGGGGACATCATCGGATTTGTTCCCACCATGGGATACTTGCACAAAGGTCATTTAAGCCTTATCAGGGAGTCTGTGAAGAAAAATGACTGCACTGTGGTGAGTGTTTATGTGAATCCTACTCAGTTTGGACCTGGAGAGGATTATGAGCAATATCCTCGAGACTTAGATAGAGATGCAAAAATTCTAACCGATGAGGGAGTTGATTATTTATTTATTCCTAAAGACAGGGAGATGTATCCAAAGGGATACAAAACCTATGTGGAAGTGCATGACCTCCAGGATGTCATGTGCGGTGCATCCAGGCCTGGACATTTCAGGGGAGTCTGCACAGTTGTGCTCAAGCTGTTCAATATCACTAAACCTCATCGGGCTTACTTTGGACAGAAAGATGCGCAGCAGGCAGTGATATTAAAAAAAATGATTGAGGATCTAAATATGGATGTCCAAATTTCAAGTTTGCCTATAGTTAGGGAGAAAGATGGATTGGCCTTGAGCTCTAGAAACAATCTTTTGAGTCCTGAACAAAGAGAAGCGGCTTTATGTTTACATCAAAGCCTTCATGGAGCAAAAAAGCTTTTTGCAGAAGGCGAAAAGAATTCCCATAAAATAATCGATATGATAAGAAATCACATAGAAAAAGAAAAATTTGCTAAGATAGACTATGTGGTTATTGTCAATAAGAATAATCTTGAACCACTGCCTAAAATAATAAAAGGCGAAACTCTTATTGCCTTGGCTGTTTACATAGGGAGAGTGAGGTTGATTGATAATATCATTATTTAAACTGAAAAATGAGGAGTCTTCATAGTGCAAAGAATCATGCTCAAATCCAAGATACATAATGCAAAGGTTACGGATAAAAATGTCAATTATCAGGGAAGTATTACTTTAGCCAAGAATTTAATAAAAGAAGCAGATCTTTTTCCCTTTGAACAAGTGCATGTTTATAATATTTCAAATGGAGAAAGATTTATTACCTATTTAATCCAAAACGAAGAGAAACCTGGGAGGGTATGTCTTAACGGAGCAGCCGCTCATAAGGTTAACATAGGAGATAAAATCATCATTGCTTCTTATGCTGTAATGAGCGATGAAGAAGCTGATTTTTACATGCCCAAAATACTCATCATGGATGAAGATAATCAGGTCAAAGAAAACAAATAATCATCAATTCAGGTGTGGCTACAGCGACATGATAGATTTAGCCTTCGGAGGATGAGGTGAATATGATCCTGGTTATTCACAAGCTGATCTTACGGCAGATGCGAGGCGCAGGGTGTGAAGCTGTGGTCCTTCACCGCGAAGGCCCTGCAACGAAGCAGATGCCGTAAGATCAGCTTGCCTGTAAGGTAAAATATGTATGCATTAGATTAAAATCATAACTTGACTAAAATAATAACCATGCTTTTAATGAATAGAACAGTTAGGAAAAGTTAGTTCATGATAAATATGTATGAAAATGCATACATATTTTATGAATGACCAGGATTAATCGAGATGGTAGTTAGGTGCTTCTTTGGTGATGATGACATCATGAACATGACTTTCTTGGACACCCGCAGAAGTGATTTTTATAAATCTTGATTTTTTCTGCAGTTCTTTTATGTCAGCACAACCTGCATAACCCATGCCGGCTCGTAGGCCGCCAACCATCATTTCTAGGATATGTGAAACGCTTCCTTTATTAGGGACACGGCCCTCAATTCCTTCTGGCACTAACTTTGATTTACCGGATGGTTCTTGAAAATATCTATCCCCACTTCCTCCTTTGCGCATGGCTTCTATAGATCCCATGCCTCGATAACTTTTATAGGAACGGCCTTGATAGATAACCACTTCTCCCGGGGATTCATCAGTTCCAGCTAAAAGGTTTCCTATCATGACTGAATCAGCTCCTGCAGCAATGGCTTTGGTGATATCTCCAGAGAATTTTATGCCTCCATCTGCTATGAGAGGAATATTATTGGCTTCTGTGATTTTATAGACATTGGCAATAGCTGTGATTTGAGGGATACCCGCTCCAGATATGATTCGAGTGGTGCAAATGGAACCAGGTCCCACTCCCACTTTGACGGCGTCTACATCCAGTTTTATTAAGTCTTTAGCTGCTTCCGCGGTTCCTATATTTCCGGCGATAAGCTCACTATTTGGAAATTTTTTTCTTATGTTTTTAACGGTCTCCAAAACTTTTTTTGAATGTCCATGGGCTGTATCAACCACCAAAACATCACATTTTGCCTTGATGAGTTCAGCAGCTCTTTCCATAGTATCAGGTGATACCCCGATAGCTGCCCCCACTCTAAGCTGTCCTAGCTTGTCTTTACATGCATGAGGATATTTGATTCGTTTAAGTATGTCTTTATAGGTGATCAGTCCTTTTAAATGGAAGTTTTCATCCACCATTAGAATTTTTTCAATTTTGTGCTTATGAAAAAGCTTTTTTGCTTCTTCAATAGATGTCCCCAAAGGAACTGTAACCAGTTCTTTAGTCATTACTTTTTCAATAGATAGGTTGAGTCGCGTTTCAAATCGGATGTCACGGTTGGTGAGAATCCCTTTTAATTTTTTGTCACTGTCCGTGATCGGGAGTCCAGAGATTTGGTATTTTTTCATAACTTCTTTGGCTTCATATATTTTATTTTGAGGTCTCATGGTTATGGGATTAACAATCATTCCACTTTCGTGGCGTTTGACCTTGTCAACTTCTTCAGCTTGTTTCTCAATGGACATATTTTTGTGGATGATTCCTATCCCTCCCTTTTGGGCCAGAGCAATCGCCATTCTGGACTCTGTTACTGTGTCCATGGCCGAGCTGACAATTGGTAAAGATAAATTGACATGGCGGCTTAGTTTTGTGGTTACATCCGCATCCGCTGGAAGCACGTTTGATTTGTCAGGCATAATAAGCACATCATCAAATGTCAGGCCTTTTATTATTTCTTTGTGCAGCATTATTCTTCTCCTTATTTTATGTTTTTCTCTTCTTCTTTCTTTTTTTAGGTATTACAGATCGGGCTTTTTTACTCTGTCGAGGGGGAGAACTTTGGGGTTTTTTGTAATAAATCTCTGGTTCTTTTCTTTCTGCCATTTTTTCTTTTTCAACAGGCTCGATTAAGTATAAGTATCTTAATGTCTCTTCTTCGATTCGGTCCATCATAGACTGAAACATGTCAAAACTTTCTCTTTTATACTCAACGAGAGGATCTCTTTGTCCGTATCCCCTTAAGCCGATTCCTTCTTTCAAGTGGTCCATAGCGAGCAGGTGATCTTTCCATTGAGAATCAATCACTTGAAGCATAATGATTCTTTCAAATTCTCTCATCCTTTCAGGTGATAATATTTTTTCTTTTTCTTCATAGATATCATTGGTTGCGTTTATTATTGTTTCCCTGAGTTCGTCGAAATTAACAGAATCCCAATCGATCTCCAGTTCATCCACATCCAGTCCAAACTGAGCATTGATTGCGTTCTTAAAACCGTCAATGTTCCAATCATCAGGAGAATCATCTTTGTTGGTGTTATTTTCCATGATCCAATCGATTATACTGACGCTGATTTCTTTAATGAATTCCTTCATGTTTTTTCCGCGCAGTATTTCTTTTCTTTGAGAATAGATCGATCCTCTCTGCTTGTTCATCACGTCGTCATACTCAAGAAGGTGCTTTCGAATGGAAAAATTACGAGCTTCTACTTGTTTTTGGGCTCTTTCAATGGCATTGGTAACCATTTTATGTTCAATTGGCACGCCCTTTTCCATCCCCACTCTTGACATGAGTCCAGATATTCGATCACTTCCAAAAATGCGCATAAGGTCATCTTCTAAGGAAAGATAGAATCGGGAAGAACCTGGATCTCCCTGCCTGCCGCATCTTCCTCTTAATTGGTTGTCTATTCTTCGAGCTTCATGCCTCTCTGTACCCAATACATGAAGACCTCCTAAAGAGATGACTTTTTCTTTTTCAGGTTCTGTGATTGATTTGGCTTTTTGCAAGGCTTTTTCTTTTTCTTCATCACTAATATTGTTGTTATCTGATTTTTTTGGAAGCATGTCTTCAGCTAAAGATTCAGGATTCCCTCCTAATAGAATATCCACTCCTCTCCCAGCCATATTAGTGGCAATGGTAACAGCTCCCAATCTTCCTGCTTGAGCTATAATTTTGGCTTCTGATTCGTGATATTTTGCGTTTAATACATTGTGGTTAATGCCCTTTTTTCTGAGCAAAGAACTAAGATTTTCTGACTTTTCGATTGAAATGGTTCCTACCAACACAGGCCTTCCTTTCTGATTGTTCTCCATGATTTCATTAGTTGCTGCGTCCCATTTTTCACCGACTGTTCGATAGATCAGGTCGTCATATTCTTTTCTTATCAGGGGTTTATTGGTAGGTATTTCCACCACATCCAATTTATACAAGGAATGAAATTCAGCGGCTTCTGTGACAGCAGTTCCGGTCATACCTGCTAATTTATCATACATCCTAAAGTAATTTTGGAAAGTTATAGAAGCTAATGTTTGGTATTCAGATTCAATGCGAACATTTTCTTTGGCTTCCAATGCTTGATGCAAACCGTCGCTGTATCGACGTCCTGGCATAAGACGTCCTGTGAATTCATCCACGATGATGACCTTTCCATTTTTCACCATATAGTCCACATCTTTTTTAAACAGATGATTGGCTTTCAAAGCCTGATTAATGGCATGAATCAAATCCATATGAGATATATCGTAAAGATTATCTATATGAAGAGAGTTTTCAGCTTTTTCCACTCCTTCTTCTGTAAGTACTGCGGTTCTTGTTTTTTCATCTATTTGATAATGTTGGTTCTCTTGCAGTTTTTTTACCAGATTATTCACTTTGTAATAAATTGAGGTTGAATCTTCAGTGGGTCCTGATATGATCAATGGAGTCCTGGCTTCATCTATGAGAATACTGTCCACTTCATCAAGAATGGCATAATGATGTTCTTTTTGGACAATATCAAAAAGACGAAATTTCATGTTATCTCTTAAATAATCAAATCCAAATTCATTATTTGTTCCATATATGATGTCTCTCTGATAAACTTCTTTTCTGTGCATCTCATCCATGTCATGCTGAA
>DASRVI010000203.1:0-4180 GCA_035655135.1 Acidobacteriota bacterium
CTATCTCTTTTGAACTGGATATCAATGGTTTTATCCGGCTTGCTCCCCACAGCCAATTCCACATCCTGCCAGGTATCGGTTTTTTTATCGTTGATCCTTAATATCTGATCACCAGGTTGAAGGCCTGCTTGTTCTGCCGGAGAACCAGGCTCGATCCATCCAATAACAGGAACCTGGTCCTGATACACGGGGACAGAAGTCCCCACCATATTGATAAAAGACACCACAGCAACAGCAAGGACAATATTCATCACAGGCCCCATCACGATAACCAGAAACCGCTGCCATCTTTTAGCGCTGAGAAAATCGCCGGGCTTA
Organism: Acidobacteriota bacterium; assembly: GCA_035655135.1. Lineage (GTDB taxonomy): Bacteria > Acidobacteriota > Aminicenantia > Aminicenantales > Aminicenantaceae > WJMT01. The sequence goes on from DASRVI010000203.1 coordinate 319, forward strand.
AGTTCCTGGGGTTTAGACAGTCCCTCCACCATGGCTTCTTCACCAGCGAACTTAACATATCCTCCCATGGGCACCAGGCTGACTCTGTAATCTGTGTCCCCTTTTTTAAATCCAAAAAGTCTCTTGCCGTATCCGAAAGAAAATACGGTTACTCTTATTCCTACTAGTTTGGCCATGAAAAAATGACCAAATTCATGAGCAAAAACAAGAATTCCAAAAACTATAATAAAAGCCACGATTGTTCCGATTATTGATCCCATTTTATTACCTTTGTCTGATTTTACTCCAAGTCCTTTCTCTAGCTTCCTGGTCTATTTTTAATATATCATCTATGGTTTTAATCTCTATTCTTTTTGTTTCCTCTGTTACTTCAATAACAAATTCCCATATATCAGAAAAGTTGATTTCTTTTTCAAGAAAAGCATGAACAGCCGCTTCATTGGATGCATTGAGAGCCACAGAAAAATACTGTTCCTCTCCCAGAGCTTTGTAAGCAAGTTTGATTAAGGGAAACTTTTCCAAATCAACCTCATAAAAATCAAGAGAGCTCACCTGACTCAAATCCAAAGAAGAAAGAACAGACTCTTCTCGATGAGGATATGTCAAGGCGAATTGAATGGGAATTTTCATATCAGTAGGGCTTAACTGAGCCAAAATAGACCCGTCTCTCATTTCCACCAATGAATGCACAATGCTTTGGGGATGTATCAAAACGCTCAGTTTTTCCGGAGGAAGGTTAAAAAGCCACTTGGCTTCAATCAGCTCCAGCCCTTTATTCATCATGGTGGCAGAGTCAATGGAAATTTTCTTTCCCATTTGCCACCTGGGATGGTTCAAGGCTTTTTCAACAGGCTGATTCTTAATATCTTTCTCATCCAAACGAAAAAAAGGCCCTCCGGAAGCCGTGAGTATGACTTTTTTCACTTCCTGAATATTTTCCTTATTCAAACATTGGAAAACTCCGCTGTGCTCACTGTCAACCGGTATAATTTCGGCTCCAGATTTAGATGCCTCCCTGTTTATTAATGCTCCTGCAGCAACCATGGACTCCTTATTGGCAAGCCCCACTCTTTTCCCGCTCTTCACTGCAGCCATAGTTGGTTTTAATCCATTGATGCCTGTTATAGCTGATATTATGATGTCATTTTTTTTATAGCCTGCCACATGTTCAGCACCTTCCTGACCGTATTTTATTTTTACGGGGAGATTGAGCCGTTGTTCTTTTAATTCATCAGCATCCTTTTTATCACGGAGGGAAACAATTTCAGGCTTAAATTTTTTGATTTGCTGGTACAAAAGTTTCTTATTTTTTCCTGCAGAAAGCCCCACAATTTTAAATTGATCTTTAAAATAAGATATGATTTCAAGAGTATTTCTTCCTATAGAACCTGTGGATCCAAGGATAGATACATTTCTCATCTTTTATGCTTCTTCCATTTCAGTTCATTCCCAAATATTTCAGAATGTAGTAAAAGAAAGGAATAGCCAGGACCAGACTGTCTGTTCGATCCAACATCCCTCCATGACCAGGCAAAATATTTGAAGAATCTTTCACTCCAGCGGCTCTTTTAAACATGGATTCAAGTGGATCACTCAATTGAATAATCACTTGGATCAAAATAGATATAATGATTATCTTCCATAATAAAAAATCACTTCCAAAAAGCACCCAGGCAGCCACTAAACCCATAATGGTTCCAAAAATAAGACCTGCGGCACTCCCCTCCCAAGTCTTTTTGGGACTGGCTAATGACGCCATTTTGTGTTTCCCCCATTTTTTCCCAATAAAAAAAGCAAAAGTGTCTCCTGTGAAAATAATCGCTAATAAAAAATAAATATAAAAAGGCCCATACTCCTCTCTGATGAGATTGACATGATTCAGAGTGAAACTCAAATAAAAGGCACCAAAAAAAGTCAGTGACATCTCTGCAGGAAAAGCCATCAATTCCTCAAGTGTTTTTATGGAAAGAAGATATCCAATGGTTAATAGGATAAGTCCGGCTAATAAGGCCAAACTAAGGGTAAACTCTCTTAACAGGAAAGTCATGGCAATGAGCAGAGAAAAAATAATCCCCAGCGCTTTCTGGGGATAAACTCTTTTTTTTTGAGAAAGGTTATAAAATTCATTGAGAGATAAGAGCACAATTATTTGTATGACAACAAAAAAGAAGATTTTTGAAGAAAACTGAACCAGCAGAAAGACAAGAGGCAGAAGAACAAGTGCGGTTAAAGTTCTTTTCAATACACTCATTTTCATTTCAAGTTTCTATCTGACTGAATCCCCAACTATAAACAATCTTGATACTAAAAATCAATAAGGAATTAGATTTAGGGCTATCTTTTGGGTTCAATGTCTCCGAATCTTCTCTCGCGTTCCTGGAATTCCACTATGGCTTCAAGCATGTGCTTTCTATTGAAATCAGGCCATAAAACAGGAGTCACCCAAATTTCAGAATAAGCTATTTGCCAGAGAAGGAAATTCGATATCCGGAGCTCGCCGCTGGTCCTAATGAGCAGGTCGGGATCCGGGATCCCTGAGGTGTATAGATATTTGGAAAAAAATTCTTCGCTTAAATCCTTTTGATTTATTCCCTCTGTAATCATTATTTTTTTTACTGCATCAATAATTTCCGAACGACCGCTGTAATTCAATGCTAAATTTATGATAAATCTGTCATAATTTTTGGTTATGTTGATGACCTTTTCAAGCTCCTTTTTTGTTTTTTCCGGAATTTGATCCATCTGCCCAATCACATTCAACCTGAATTTATTTTCTACCAGCACGTTGGACTCTTTTTTCAGATAATCTTTCAGCAGCCCCCAAAGTATTTTGACCTCTTTTTTGGGCCTTTTCCAGTTTTCTTTAGAAAAGGCATACAGGGTGAGATATTTTATTCCGATTCGAGAGCAGGTCTCCACTATTTCTCTGACCGCTTTGGATCCAGCTCTATGTCCTTCCGCTCTGGGAAGATTTCTCTTCTTTGCCCAACGCCCATTGCCATCCATGATCACAGCCACATGTTGAGGTAATTTTGAGAAATCTATCTGATTAGCCAAGACTTCTTCTCTGCTGCCCGGCTTGATAAATTCTTTTAAATTCTCTTTCATAAAACAATTATAGAAATTGCTTTCTCTCTTGTCAAAATACTATTAACACCTTTAGGAAGCATTTCCAAAACCGTGATAGAGTTTATTTGACAGCTAAGGGGAAGGGCAAGGGATTCGTCACCCGCTCGATTCCCCAGCGTGGAATCTCTCTCCCGGTTCGGGCTCCGCTCTCCTCTAAAGAGGAACCATGCCCGCTCCGCCCTCACAGGGGATTCCTCATCCCTCGCCCTCTCCCCTTAATAAATATTATATATCACCTGTATCACGGTTTTGGAAATGCTTCCTAGCCTTTATCAAAGGTTGATGGAAACAGCATTCTCAGCTATAATAATGTGTTAATTTATATTGATTATCGTTGTTATAGATTGATCAGCCTGTATTATTCATAAAAAGAGGAGAAATATGTGTTTAGGAATACCAGCTAAAGTTATTGAAATAGATGAAAACAATCAAGGCAAGGTAGATTATCTTGGCACCAAAGTGAGCACCAATTTTACTTTGTTAGAAGATGTCAAACCCGGGGACTGGGTGATCGTTCATGCCGGATTTGCCATTTCCAGACTCAATGAACAAGAGGCCCAAGAAACATTAGAACTTATCCGAGAATACTCAAAATTCACAGAAAATATTAGAGACGAAAAATAATTCCAAACCAGGAGCTTGATTTGAGTCAATTATGAGAGAATTGCGCAATAAAAACGTCATCCAAGGGCTTCTGGCTGAGATCAAAAAAAAATCCCTTTCCCTCCCGCAC
>DASRVI010000204.1:0-3133 GCA_035655135.1 Acidobacteriota bacterium
CTTATATTCCTTATTCTTTGCTTTGTAAAAAGAATGAAATGAAAGAAAATATAAAGGCAAAAAAAAGCTTAGCAGAACTAAAATCTATTGCAAAAAATCTGACCAAAATATTTGAAGATTTAAGGGGTTATCTTTGACCCAGACCATAAAAAAGACAGAATAAAGTCTCTTGAAAAAGAGCTTTCCTCTCCTGATATATGGGAAGATCAAGCCAAACTTAAATCTCTTCAAAAGGAAAAAAAACGACTCGAAGAGAGTTTCTACTCTTTTAAGAAAATTAAAGAAATCAAAGAAGAAATTGACGTCTTTCTAGAACTGAGTGATGAGGGAGAGGATGTTTTGTCTGATCTCGATAAAGCTCTCACTAATTTCAAAACCCTTTTAGATGAACTGGAGCTAGAAACGCTTTTTTATGAAAAAGACGATCCTAGAAATGCCATCCTGACCATTCATCCAGGAGCGGGTGGCACTGAATCACAAGACTGGGCTGAAATGCTGCTCAGAATGTATCTCAGATATTCAGAAAGGAAAAACTTCAAATCCAATATACTTGACCTCCAGCAAGGAGAGGAAGCAGGATTAAAAAGCGCCACTATTCAAATTAATGGAGATTTTGCTTACGGCATCTTCAGCCAAGAATCAGGAGTGCACAGACTGGTGAGAATTTCCCCCTTTGATGCCAACAAAAGACGTCACACTTCATTTGCAGCGGTTTTTGTATATCCTGAAATAGACGAAGATATTGAAATTGATATTTCACCTGATGAGATAAGGTTGGATACTTACAGAGCCTCCGGCCGAGGAGGCCAGCATGTTAATGTGACTGATTCAGCAGTCAGGATCACCCATCTTGAGACAGGTATTGTGGTTCAGTGCCAAAATGAGAGGTCTCAACATAAAAACAAAGCCTCAGCCATGAAAGTCCTTAAATCGAGACTGTATGAACTGAAAAAAAGGAAACAAAACGAAAAATTAGAAAAGCTCGAAGATGCCAAGTCTGACATTGCTTGGGGAAATCAAATCCGTTCCTATGTACTCCATCCTTACCAGATGATCAAAGACCTGCGGACAAATGTTGAAACCGGTGATACAGAAAGTGTGTTGGATGGAGACCTGGATAAGTTTATCAAAGCCAGCCTGATTCAAAGAAAAGAACAGCAAAAGTAGAGAAAATCAGGTGTGGCTAAATCTTCAAAGCCGCTTCAGCCACACCTGAATTTATTTTTCTTTGGATTGGTTCCAGAGGGCGTCCATGTCTTCGAGGCTGGCTTTTTCCAGGTCCATTCCTTTCTCTTTTAATTTCTTTTCAATAAATTGGAATCTTTTTATGAACTTTTGGTTGGCTCTTTTTAAAGCCAGCTCTGGATTGATTTTTAAATGACGCGAAACATTGGAAACAGCAAACAATAGGTCCCCTATTTCTTCAAATATTCTGTCTTTTTCCTTTGATTCCACAGCGTTCTCCATCTCTTTGAGCTCTTCTTTGAGTTTTTTCATGACATTTTCAAGCTTTTCCCAGTCAAATCCATAGTTAGAAGCTCTTTTCCCAATAAAAAAAGACTCAAGCAGAGCCGGAATCTGTTTAACTTTGTTTTCAAAAACAGAATCTTCCTTTTTTTCTGCTTTTTTCTGCCGGTTCCATTCTTTCTCGACCTGATCGGAATTTTCGATCTTTTTCTCTCCAAACACATGAGGATGCCTTCTTATCATCTTGTTATTTATAGTTTTGATCACATCTGAAATTTGAAACAAACCCTTTTCTTTGTATATCCGGGCAAGAAAAACAACCTCCATCATCACATCACCCAGTTCTTCTTTTAAAGCTTTATCACTGCCAGAATACAAAGCATCAACTGCTTCATAGACCTCTTCTAAGAAATAATCTACAATTGACTTTTCGTCCTGCTTTCTATCCCAAGGACAACCCTGGTCCCCTCTTAAGACATCAAGAATGTTAACCAATTCAGCAAATCTTTTCCCCGCTATTTTTTTATCTTGCATTCCCAGCTCCTTGAATATATCGAATCATTATTGTATTATTTTTTTTCAGGTTATCAAAGAAAGAAAACTAATACCTGAATTATTCACGAGGCGAGATTGCTGCAGATGCAGTGAGATCGGCTCGCCTCATATGAATAGTTCAGGTTATTTAACACTAAATAAAACGGATGATTCAATAAAATGGACCGAAAAAAACAAAAAAAAGAACCCATTCCTCCATTGGATTTTAGTTCTTTGATGCTTCCTTTTCACACTCAGGCTCTCATAAAGTTGGGACATATCGTGGATCCCTTCACCAAAAAGGAAAATATAAATCTAGAATTGGCCAAAAGGCTGATCGATATTCTTGATCTACTTAAAACAAAAACCCAAGGGAACCTTGATCCTGAAGAAGAAGAGCTCTTAAATCAAAGCCTCCATCAGTTGAAAGATCTCTATCTTAAAAAATCCCAAAACAGCGAATCGTAACACATGCGAACTGTCAAAAATTTTTCTGAAATCCCTGACTTTAAAAAGAAGACAGCCGTAGCCATTGGAAATTTTGATGGAGTCCATCTGGGACATAAAAAAATCCTGGAATATCTAGTCAAAACAGCAAAAAGGAACCAACTCCATTCGGTGGTACTCACCTTCTCTCCCCATCCAGAAGCATTTTTTAAAAAAGACAGATTTTTTCTCATTCAACCCCTCCAAGAAAAATTAGATATGATCAGCAGCTTTCATACTGACGTAGCTGTGGTCATTCCTTTTGATAAAACCTTTTCCATGCTTTCTCCAACACAGTTTATCAAAAATATACTCATGGATTCCCTTAATTCCCAATTCATTGTGGTAGGCCGTAACTTCAAGTTTGGGAAAAACCGCACAGGAGACGTCAACCTTCTCCAAAAAATAGCCGAGAAGCAGAACATTTCTCTGCATTCCATTCCCCAGGTCTCTTTAGATGGAGAAATCATAAGCAGCAGCAAGATTCGTGATCTCCTGCGTCAAGGTCAAATTGAAAAAGCCAATCGATTCCTTGGTCATCCTTACAAAATAACAGGTAAAGTCGTTAAAGGCTTTTCAAGAGGCCGGCATATTGGGTTTCCCACAGCCAACCTGAAACCCGATAATGATATAATCCCTTCAGGCG
>DASRVI010000205.1:0-7825 GCA_035655135.1 Acidobacteriota bacterium
CCTGTAATATCCGCTCTTTTTAGGGCTTCTTTAATAGCAAATCCTCCCAGTTCAGTTGCGTTAAATTTTTTTAAACTTCCTAAAAAATTACCGATAGCCGTCCGAGCGGCTCCAACAATATAAACCTCCCTCAATTCACACACTTACTTTTCTTCCTTTCATATTAAAATTAGAAAACATAAACTATTCATAATAAAAGCCGACATGTACAATATAACAAATCCTATGGATAACTTGAAAGATATTTTTTCTCCGAGTTTAAAGAAAAGGCTTTTTTTAAATTTTTGCATCAGGATTTATTTATGTCGTCTTTTTTTTACCATAATTGAAGCTGCCTGTAAACCGGTTTAATCTGGTCTTCTGAAGTTTTTGGCATTTTAAAAATTATTTCTAGTGGCATGAAAGAGAAGTTCATATTCTTCGATAAGACCTTCATCAGCAAAGCTGAAATAACAATTATTGCCGATTATGATATGGTCCAGGACTTTGATTTGCATGACCTGTGCTGAAAAAACCAGTTCTTTTGTGATTTGTTTATCGCTTTCCGATGGGGAAGGATCTCCTGAGGGATGATTGTGAACAAATATAAGGGAAGAAGCATGGTGCTGAAGAGAAGCTAAGATGATTTCTCTGGGATAAACCACACTCGAATCCACAGTTCCTTCTGAAAAGGTCTTTTCCTCTAAGATTTGATTCTTGGCATTCATGAAAAGCACCTTAAACTTTTCTCTTTTACTTTCTCTAAGAGTGAGATATAGATAATCAAATATTTCTTTAGATGAATTGCATATGGGTTTGTCCATCATACGGGATTTTAAAAAGCGATGTGAGACCTCCCTTACCAGCCTGATCCCAAAAACATTGTTAGGCCCAATCCCTTTTATCTCCTGGAGTTCATGAGGATCTGCTTCCAGCACAGAACTGAGTGATTTGAACCTTTTTATGGCTTCCTTGGCTTCTGATTTGCAGTCTCTTCTGGGAGTACCCAGAGTCAAGAGGAGTTCAATGATTTCATAGTCCAGAAAGCTGTCCACTCCACCCTGTAAAAATTTTTTTTTAAGCCGCTGGCGGTGTCCTTTCTGCTTTTCCATTTTTATAAAGATTCAAATCGCTATTTATATAGACGCCCTTTAGTGTTTGATATTCCCATTTAATTTCAGATTATTTATTAATCTTTATTTTGACCTTGGTTTGTTCACACATCATGATGACCGCATGCTTAATGAAATTCAGGTGTGGCTGAAGCGACATTAAAGATTTAGCCTTCTTATGTCAGAATATGATCCTGGGAAATTCAAGATTTGAGATGACACAGAGGGGAGAAGGGCATGGAGTGAGGAATCCCCTATGAGGGCTGAGCGGGCATGGTTCCTCTTTAGAGGGGAGCGAAGCCCGAATGGGAGAGAGATTCCGCGCTGGGGAATCGAGCGGGTGACGAACTCTGTGCCCTTTCCCTCAAAATGGCGTTAAAAATCTGAACGGAGCACAAGCCATATCTGAATTTCACCATATTTTATGAATAGCCAGGATTATTTTTTGCGGGCTTTATTGATAATATAATTGCGGATGGATTTGGCGGCTTTTCTTCCGTCCCCTAAAGCAAGGATAACGGTTGCATTTCCCCTTATGGCATCTCCTCCTGCGTACACACCTTCAATGTTGGTCATCAGATTATGGTCTACGTTGATCTGTCCCCAGTCATTCACTTCAAGTTCTGGAGTCCGGGAAAGAAAGAGTCTATTAGGCATAGAACCCAGTGCTTCCACAATGGTTCTGATTTTTATTTTGAATTCATTTCCTTCTATTTTTTTTGGCCGAGGGCGTCCGCTTCCATCTGGTTTTCCCAACTCCATTGTGTACAACTCGACTTCTTCAAGCCACCCGTCATCATCTCCGATAAATTTTTTCGGAGAGACCAGTTCCTTAAGAATGATTCCTTCTTCCACTGCATGCTGGATTTCTTCGATTCTGGCTGGAGACTGCTTTTTTGTTCGTCTGTATAATATATAAACTTTTTCTATCCCTAATCTGAGTGCGCACCTGGCTGCGTCCATGGCCACATTTCCAGCTCCAATAATTCCTATGGGGCTTTTGCAGACAATGGGTGTGTCAAATTCCAAGAATTTATAAGCCTTCATAAGGTTAACTCTTATAAGGAACTCATTTGCGGAATAAACTCCTTTCAAGCTTTCTCCTGGAATATTCATAAACATAGGGGCTCCTGCACCAGTGGCGAGAAATAGGGCATCATATTCTTTTCTTAATTCATCAAATTTTATGTTCTGTCCCACGAAAAAATTCAGTTTGATATCCACTCCAATGTCATTAAGGTATTTGATTTCATAATCAACCACTTCAGTGGGAAGACGAAAGGCGGGAATTCCGTATTGGAGCACACCTCCAGCCTTATGCAGGGCTTCAAACAAAGTGACTTTAAAGCCGAATTTTCTTAAATCAACAGCGCAGCTTATGCCGGCGGGGCCAGATCCAACTACAGCCACTTTTTCTGGTCTTTCCTTAATGTGGAATTCTTCTTTGATCCCTGCATGGCGGGCCCAATCAGCAACAAATGCCTCTAATTTCCCGATGTTGATTCCCTGATCGCGTTTAGACAGAGGACACACTCCTTCACATTGATTTTCTTGAGGGCATACTCGGCCTGTAATGGCTGGGATTGGATTGTCTTCCTTAATGATAAAAAAAGCTTTTTTGAAATTAGCATTAGCTATTTCCCTGATCATTTCCAGTATTTTCATGTTGATAGGACACTCGGTTTCACAGGGAAGACCTTTACATTGGATGCATCTTTGAGCCTCTTTGACCACTTCTTTTTCGTTATAACCCAAAGGGACTGACTTGAAGTTCTTGATGCGTTCTTTTGGTTTTTGTTCGCGCATTGGAACACGTTTCCCTCCGAGCTTGATCATTTGGACTTTATCCTTTTCTTAAAATCTTCATAAGCCATGATTTCCTTTTCGCGAAACATGGAAAGGCGGCTTATAACCGCATCAAAATCCACTTTATGAGCATCAAATTCAGGGCCGTCAATGCAGGCCAGCTTCATCTCGCCATTGACATAAGTGCGGCAGCATCCGCACATCCCTGTCCCGTCCACCATTATGGTGTTCAGGCTGGCTATGGTTTTTATTTTATAGGGACGTGTCACCTCAGCCGCGGCTCTCATCATCTGAGGAGGACCGATGACAATGACTCTATTGATATCCTCTTGATGTTGATTTTTTGTTATGACCTCTTTTAGCACATCTGTGACAAAACCATGATGTCCTTTTGAACCGTCATCTGTAGAAACATAGATTTCTTGACTAAATTCTTTGATCTCCTCTTCTAAGATCAGCATTTTTTCTGTTCTGGCACCTAGAATGGAAATGATTTCATTTCCAGCTTCTGTCAGGGCTTTGACAATAGGATAAATGCATGCGATCCCTGTCCCGCCCCCCACACATATCACTTTTCCGAATTTTCTTATCTCACTGGGATTACCAAGAGGTCCCACGCAGTTAATCAGCGAATCTCCCTCTTCTAAGCTACTGAGCTCCATGGTTGTTTTTCCAACCACTTGAAAAACCAGGGTTATGGTTCCTTTTATAGGAGCCACACTGGAGACGGTGAGAGGGATTCGTTCACTCTTTTCATGAATGCGGATAATGACAAACTGTCCTGCACTGAATTTTTCTGCAACATGGGCTGCCTTGATTTCAATTTGATAAGTATCTGCACTTAACTGTTTTTTATTCACTATTTGATGGCTCATCCCAGAACCCCTTCTTTTTCTATAGTCGCCCAAATAGCAAAATCAGGGCAGAACATCTCACATAAGCCACAGTTCAAACAGCGGTCAGCATTTATGACAATAGGATGTCTGTAACCATGGGAGTTTTTTTCCTCGGAGAGTTCCAGAACTTCTGTCTGGCATACCGCCACACAGATACCGCAGCCTTTACATCTTTCTTTCAAGACGAAGACTTCAACTTTTTGACCTTTATGTGTCATGAGTCCTGTTTATATCTAAAAATTTGCCGATTATGATTCTTTTCTGTCTTCGTAGATCAAGATTCTTAACCGGCACCCAAAACTGGATTTCAGAATTATCATTATAGAAGGCCATTTTTTCCACAGGATCTAAAATTCTTCCTGTATTGGCATCATATATTAGACAAGGGGAAATAAGTTCTATTAAAGAAAGCCCCTGGACAGAAAAGGATTCAACAAAAGAGTGCTTCATCCAACCAGCTCTTATTGGTGTCCACCTGGCCACAAAGGAGGCTCCAATGGAATAAGCCATATAAGGTATGTTGAAGGGGATTTCAAATTCGCCTTTTGTTGATCGGCGCATGTACGGGGTCATGGGAAAGGCTTGGTCTTTGCTCAATGCATATATAAAGTTGTTGATATAAATGATCAATATATTCAGTTTTCTCTTTTTAGCCTTTTTAAGTTCTTCGCCGCCTGAAATAAGAAAATCAGCGTTATTTAGAAAAACCACGATTTTTTTGTCAGGATTTTTTTCATTGATATGCACCGCTTTTTCAATGATATGTCCGTCAGTGATGGAGCTGGATGAGAGACATAAGAATTCTGAGATTTTGCCTGTGCATCCCATTCCGCTGATTATGTAGAGATCGTCTCTATCAATATCTTTCTCTTTACAAGCTTCAAAAAAGCTGTAAACAGCGGTTCCGATTCCACATCCGGGACACCAGACCGTTGGAAATATATCTGAGACCAGAAAATAATCAGTAGGATGAAAAAAATTTTCTAAGGAACTGGATTTTTGTTTGGCCATCACTGTGTTTTGTTTAAAAATTTTCCTATGATGAGGTTTTCGATATCTTCTGTTTTGAGCTCTTCCATTGGATAACCATTTTCAATTTTAGCATTTTTCAGATAATATCCCATCCTGTCAATAGTTTTTCCTTCATACCCGCTGCTTGCATAATACATAAGACAGGGAGAAATGACTTCTATGAAGGAAAAGCCCGCTTTCAATATAGTTTCTTTTAAAGAATAGGCAAGTCTGCGGCAGTGGAGAGGAGTCCACCTGGCTATATAGGAGGCTCCGCATTCTTTCATCAAAAGAGGGAGATTGAATACATCTTTGGGTTCTATGTGACTGTCCTGTTTTCTGAAATTAAAGTGCATAAATTTTTTGTGGAAAAACAGGATGTTGCAAACAAAGCTGTTTATATATATAGCAAGGACTTCTGTTCCCGCATGACAGGATTTTAGAAGTCCGTCAATGCCGTTTACCATTAAATCATTGTCATTGAAAAAAATGACCATTCTAGATTTTGGATTTTTCTTCTTTAGCTTGTCAGTCTCTTTGAAGGGATCCTCAGATTCAATACTCTTTAAATTAAGGTGGTCGCTGATTTTTCCAGTGCAGCTGATTCCTGAAGATACGATAAAAATATTTTCTTTCTTTATTTTCATTTTGTTTACAGTCTGAATAAATATATTGACCACAATTCCAATTCCACATCCGGGACACCATATTGTGGGGAGATTTTTAAGGTGTAAAAAAGCATCGGCAGGGTGATTTTGCTTCTTAGCCATAACCAAGAATTTTGGCTTATACCACCAAGGTTGTCAAGTTTTCTTCCGATTGCTGAAGCATTTCCAAAACCGTGATACAGGTGAAGTATAATGTTTATTAAGGGGAGAGGGCAAGGGATGAGGAATCCCCTGTGAGGGAGGAGCGGGCATGGTTCCTCTTTTTAGAGGGGAGCGAAGCCCGAACCGGGAGAGAGATTCCACGCTGGGGAATCGAGCGGGTGACGAATCCCTTGCCCTTCCCCTTATCTGTCAAGTAAACTTTATCACGGTTTTGGAAATGCTTCCTCCGATTGCTAGCAGAGGACTGGAGTAATTCTTTGAATCCTGCGAAAATAATGGAAGAAAACAGACTCTATTTACGTCTAAATGAAAAAAAAGGAGAAAATATTGAAAAAAAATACTTTATTTTCAGGGATTGCGATCTTTTCATTGTTAACTTTAGGGCTTAGCTTCCAAAATGCGGATGTTTCTGGAGACTGGGAGTTCAGCATGCAGACAGGAAGAGGAGAATTCAATGTGACCATTCATTTCGACCAGGAAGGAGAATCAATAACTGTGACCATGCCGGGCCGAGGTGGAGGAGTATTCACAGGAGAAGGTACTGTAAAAGGGAATGATATTGAATGGACCATTGTCAGAGATACCCCAAGAGGAGAATTTACTTTCAAGTACACCGGTGTGGTGGAAGGTGATTCCATGTCAGGTACTGTGCAGATGGGACAGGGGGGTTCCATAGAGTGGACGGCTGAGCGAAAGTAAGGTAAACTGGCCTTTCTAGTTTTAGTGCAAATTAAGGGAAGATTTTTCCTAACCTTTCGTCTAAATAGTTGACAGAGGTTAAAATACTTGAAAATTTTTTATGGAAGAAAAAGAGCTTGTTCAGTCCGCACAAAAAGAGGACAAAGACTCTTTTGGAATTTTAGTGGAAAGATACAGGAATAAAATGTTTTATCTCGCCTACAGCATGACAAACAACAGAGAAACAGCTGATGATTTGGCTCAGGAAGTGTTTATCAAAGCATACCGGGCTCTTCCCAGGTTTAACCTTAAATCTAAATTCAGTACATGGCTTTACAGGATCGCCATTAACACCATAAAGGATTTTCATCGGAAAGAGTCCGGGATAGAGAAAGTAAGCCTTAATCAAAGAACAGACGTTCCGGATGCGAAAAATTTCAAGGGTGAAGAAGAGAAGCAGGAAAAATTGAAACTTATTCGAGAAAACATTAATAAACTGCCGGAAAAACACAGGATTATTCTTACTCTCAGAGATATTCAAGGGAAATCATATTCAGAAATTGCGGATATCCTCAAAATTGCTCCAGGCACTGTAGATTCTCGCCTTTTCAGAGCCAGAAAAAGACTTAGAAAGCTTATGGCTCCTTACTTAAGTTTATTTAGGAGGGAATCATGAAACGTAAAAAAGCAGAGAGACTTATTTTACGGTCTATGGACCATTCTTTAAATCCAGATGAGAAAGAAAATCTGTTAAGACATTTGAAGGAATGTCCTTTATGCCGGAAAAAACAGGAAGAATATAAAAATATCCTGGGAATACTTGGAGAACAGGAATTTCCTGAACCCAAACCTTATTTTTGGACACGATTAAAACCCAAGCTGAAAAGAGACCGGAGTTATGAGTCATGGCTGGCATGGAAAAAGTGGGGTTTGAGGGCCGTACCCCTCTCTCTTTTGATCCTTATTTTATTTGCTTTTCTGGTAACAGTTTTTATTCCTTCTGAGCAGACGGAATTGAGCAGGGCTGAAATCCTTCTGCAGAACCAGAATCCTTTTGTTGATACTCTGCCTTTGCTGGAAGAAGGCCGAGTTGAGAACGAAAACATTCATCTTATATTTACTTCCATAAACGGAGAAAACGGAACAAGGAGATATTTTCCATGAAAAATAAATATAAAATAATCATCATTCTTTCATTTATCGTTGTGTTTGCTGCTGGATTGGTGAGCGGTATATTTTGTGATAAGTACTTTATAAAAAAAGATTTTAGGAAGCCTCCTCCTGGAAGAAAGCCTCCCGGTCATTTTCCTACTCTTGAGGATATATCCAAGGAGCTGGACCTGGGAGAAAGTCAGGAACAAAAAATCCGGGAAATTTTTAAGAATACAGAAAAAAAACTGGATGAAATGAGGCATCAGATCGGAAGGCAGTTCTCTTCCATAAGAAAAGAACTTATTACAGATATTAAAAACACATTAAATGATGAGCAAAAAGTAAAATTCGATGAGATGGT
>DASRVI010000206.1:0-3810 GCA_035655135.1 Acidobacteriota bacterium
TCCAATGACCTTTTTCATAACTCAAATGTTGTTGCGAGTGAAACGAGCAATCCCAAAGTAATACCCATGACATTGAGATTGCCGCAGCTTCTCCGAAGCTTCGCAATGACCTCCTTATAATTAAATGGTCGTCAGATCACCGCGTCGCTTCGCTCCTCGTGATGACGAACGGAGCTCAAGCCATATCTGAATTTCATTAAGTTCTTTACAATCTCGACTCGTGAATAATCCAGGATTCTTGGGGATGGTTCCTAGATATTTTTTCCATAATATTGTATCCTAGAACATCGACTTTTTTATAAATCATAAAGAATTTTGAGGAAACAGATGAAAAGAATAATGGTTGCCTTTATAGTCTTAGGATGTTTTATTCCTACCATAATATGGTCTTTTTCTTTAAAGGAGGATATTGGAGTCTCTTTAGAAGAAAAACAAGTGCAGGATTTGTCACGCTCAGGACTTAAATTAGTCTTTTATGTGAATCTGGTCAACTCTTCATCTGAAGATTATTATCTGACCAATTATAGTTATAGAGTTCTGACTGGGGTTAAGGAATACTTGGATATGCAGGTTCCTATAGGAGAAGGGCTTAAGGTCAAAGCCATGGATAACACCATGATCGCTCTTCCGGTTAAAATAACCTATGACCTTTTGTTTCAAACAGCGCCGGAGCTCAAAGAAAATGAGAGAGTTCAGTGCTATATTAAAGGGGAGTTTGAATTTTTCAGTGAACGAAGGAGAAGAAGGGTATTGCCCTTTGCTTTTGATGGCGAGTTTCCGATTTTCAATCCTCCAGAAGTTGAAATTAAAGCCATAAACATAAACGATCTCACTATAGCCGGAGCTGATTTTGATCTCCAGGTCAATTTCACAAACAAAAATAGTTTTGAGCTCCTTGTCAACAGGATCCACTATTCAATAAGGATCGGCGGTTACTTGATCAGCAAAGGAAGCATACCTGGGGACAAAAGCATTGATAAAAATGGAGAAAAGAAATTTTCTCTAAACGGGCTGGTGAATTTTTATGAAGTGGGAAAGGATATTTATGGATTTTTTCAGCAGAATTCAGTTGACTGCCGGTTTTCAGGTGAGATAGAATTGGATACAGTTTGGGGAATCATCAATTCCCCTTTTGATATCGAGGAAAAAGCAGATATAGTAAAATAACCACCCTGAATTATTCTTGAAAATATCTTGTCTATCGCTATGGTAAAATTAATAATGAAAACATCGCCATTTATTTATGAATAGGTCAGGTTAGGGATGATTAGTGTCATAATCCCCACTTACAACCGAGCCTTATATTTGAAAGAAGCCATTGATTCTGTTTTAAGTCAGGATTATTTTTCTAAAACCGGCTCGGCTGAATGCTTTGAGCTGATTGTTGTGGATGACGGATCTACAGATGATACTCAAAAGGTGGTGAATTCTTACCATCAAAAAATCAGATATAAGTTTCAAGAGCATAAAGGAGTGAGTCCGGCTAGAAATCTGGGATTAAAGCTTTCCAAAGGGGATTTTATAGCTTTTTTAGATTCAGATGACCTCTGGAAAAAAGAGAAAATCCGTTTGCAAATGGAATTTATGGAAGAGCATCTCGAAACTGTGGTGTGCTGTACCCAGGAGATTTGGATTAGAAACGGTGTTTTTGTCAATCCCAAAAAAAAGCATAAAAAATATTCGGGCTGGATTTTTGAAAAAGTCCTACCCTTGTGTCTTCTCAGTCTTTCTTCAGCTCTTTTCAGGCGGAGATTGTTTGATGATATAGGTGTATTTGATACAAATCTGCCTGCGTGTGAAGATTATGATTTGGCCATCAGACTGGCCCATAAATATCCTCTTTATTTTTTAGACGAGCCATTAATCATTAAGAGAGGGGGGCATGAGGATCAGCTTTCCAAAAAATACTGGGGAATGGACCGTTTTAGAGTGAAAGCCCTTGAGAAAGCCTTGAAATGGGATTTGTCTGAAAGAGAACAGAAGCTGGTAAAAAAACAGATGTTAAAAAAATGTAAAATATTAATCAACGGATTTGAGAAGAGAGGAAAATCCTCTGAAGCTTTAAAGCATAAAAGAATCATCAGCAAGTATAATCTGGACAAACTCAGTAAAAATGAAAGGAGATCAAATGAGCGTATTTGATATCATGAAATCCAGGAGAAGTGTCAGAAGATACCAAAGTAAAACCATCTCGGATGATATTTTGACCAGAGTTCTCGAAGCAGCCCGGGTAGCTCCTTCAGGTAAGAATCTCCAGCCCTGGAAGTTTATTGTTGTCAAAGATAAAGAAAAAAGAAAGAAATTGGCTGTGGCCTCAAATGGACAATCTTTTGTGGCCCAGGCTCCTGTGGTGATCGCAGCCTGTGGATTTCCGGATCAATGCTACCAGCATCAGGGAAATTACATGAAATCCTGGCCCATAGATGTATCAATTGCTTTGGACCATTTGATGCTCATGGCTTGGGAAGAAGGTCTGGGATCCTGCTGGATCGGGGCTTTCAAAGAAACTGAAGTCAAAAAGATTCTTTCCATTCCTGAGGAGGTTAAAGTACTGGCCTTAACCCCGTTGGGTTATCCGGATGAAGTACCCAGAGACAGAGGACGCAAAGAATTGGGTGAGATCATTTCATACGAAGAGTATTGATTAGAGAGGATTCCTCATCCCCAAGTATAATTTAATTGACCACAGGAGTAAGTGAAATTATAATAATATTTAACCTGGATTATTCACGAGTCGATGAAAACATCGCCATTTTTTTATGAATAGATCAGGTTGATGATTTTGAGACTGAGAGGAAGAAAATGATCGATGAAACAGTTATTTCAAAAGCCATAACCGAAACATTTTATAAAGAGTTTCTTGATGACCTGGAATCTGATGTCATTATCTGCGGAGCCGGGCCTTCAGGCTTGTGCGCAGCTTATTATTTGGGTAAAGCTGGAGTCAAGGTGGTGGTTTTGGAAAAGGCTCTGCGACCAGGGGGAGGACTTCCTGGCGGCGGGATGATGTTCAATAAAATTGTCATCCAAGAAGAGGCCAGAACCCTTTTGGATGAGCTTCAGATCCATACCCTCCATTATAAAGACAATTATTACACGGCTTCTTCCTTAGAAACCTTGAGTCTTCTTCTGAGTAACTCAATAAAACAGGGAGTTCATATCTATAACTGCATATACGCTGAAGATGTCATGATTGTGGATGAGAGGGTCAGAGGAGTGGTGATCAATTGGACCGCTGTAGAGCTGGCCAAGATGCATGTGGATCCCTTGACCATGAAAAGTTCATTTGTGGTGGATGCCACAGGCCATGATGCCGAACTGGCTCACCTGGTTTCCAGGAAATCGGGAGCTGAGCTGTTAACTCCCACCGGGGGAGTGATGGGGGAGAGAACCATGTGGGCAGATAAAGGAGAAAGAGTTCTCATAGAGAACACCAAGGAAGCTTTCCCTGGGCTGTATGTGACAGGCATGGCTGCCAATGCTGTTTTTGGTGGTCCAAGAATGGGGCCTATTTTTGGAGGAATGCTTCTTTCTGGGAAAAAAGCCTCTCAATTAATTCTGGATAAATTAAAAAAGCAAAAAAGTTGAACTGAAACTAGAACCAGTAGTTAACACCTATAGATATTTGATATCCACTTAAATCAAAAGGTTCAAAACCCTGGAATCCTGAATATTCGTCATCTGAAAAACTCGCCTCAACATAATTGTATTTGAATTCTGCTTCCATGCTCAGTCTGTTGGCAACAGGAATCATCAATCCGCCAAACACATGAGCTCCGAAAGTGATGCGGCCTCTTTCTTCGGCATATG
>DASRVI010000207.1:0-8932 GCA_035655135.1 Acidobacteriota bacterium
GGGCCTTCTGACCGGAAAATTCAAAAGTATTGAGGAGGTTCCTGAAGACCGACAGAGAACCAGGCATTTCTCGGGCTCCCGCCAAGAGGCCCGCCACAATGAAGGAGGTGCTGAAAAAGAGACCATGGAGGCGGTGGCTCAAATCAGAAAAATTTCTGAAGATGTGGGAATATCCATGACCTCGCTTTCTATTGCCTGGCTGCTTTCTCAGCCTTCGGTAACCTCGGCTATTGTAGGAGGCCGCAACGCCGCTCAAGTTAAAGAAAATGCCCTGGCTGCTGATGTGGAACTAGCTCCGGAAATCCAAGAACGCCTTTCTCTAGCCACTGAAAATCTTAAGAAAAAGATGGGCCAGAATCTGGACATGTGGGAGAGCAGCTCTCGAATCCGGTAAGAGTCAACATTTTTTTGGCCCCTTTGATTTGCTTAATTTAGAATTATTATATATTATGTAGGAGAATATGTTCAATCCACAATCAAAAAAGATTCACACACTCTCAACAAGGAGGACTTAATTAACCATGAAACGAAGAGAATTCATCGGCAAATCAGCTTTAGGGCTTTTCACCACCGGATTGGGGCTTCCCCTTCTTAAAGGTAAGCCTTTATCGGAAAACAGCTCTTATAAAATCATCACCCGCACACTGGGACGAACCAAACTGCAAATCCCTGTGGTGAGTTTCGGAGTGATGAACTCAGACAGCCCGGATCTCATCCAGCGGGCAATGGATAGGGGTATCAAACATCTGGACACAGCTCATGTCTATCTCAGAGGTAATTCAGAGAGAGTTATCGGTGAAGTGGTGGAAAAGGCCGGAGTTCGGGATAAACTCATCATTGCCACAAAAATGGCTTTTGCCAAAGATCGGCAAAAAGGTGTTTTCAGTGAAAAAGGCAGTGATAGATCGCCCTCAGCCACACCTGAAAACTTGAACAATCAGCTAGAACTCAGCCTCAAAAGACTGAGAACAGATTACGTGGATATCCTTTATCTTCACAACTGCGAAACCCCAGAAATGGTTCAATATGAACCCATGATGAAAGCTTTTGAAAAAATCAAACAGCAGGGAAAAGCCAGGTTCATCGGGGTTACCTTTCACACCAATGAGCCGGAAAATATCCGTGCTGCTGTGGATGCCAAAATCTGGGATGTTCTTCTCACCACCTATAATTTCGCTCAAGAGCACAGAGAAGATGTGAAAAAAGCCATTCAGTACGCCGCCCAAAACGATGTGGGTGTGATCGCCATGAAAACACAGGGAGGACGGCGTCTTCAGGAAAGTGGAGAAATTGAAGTCAACCACAAAGCTGCTCTGAAATGGGTTATAGAAGACGAAAATGTATGCACCACTATTCCCGGGATGACCACATTTGATCAGCTGGATTTGAATTTAAGCGTTATGAATGATATGGCCCTCTCAAAAAGCGAAAAAAAGGAGCTCGAACTGGCTGCCAATCTCAAAGGAAAACTTTTTTGTCAGAACTGTAAAGCCTGCATTGAAACCTGCCCCCAAAGAGTGGAAATACCGGATCTCATGCGGTCTTTTATGTATGCCAAGGGATATGGAAATTATATCCAGGCGAGAGACACCATCGCTGAATTACCGGCTCAAAAGGGGCTCCAGGAATGCACAAACTGCAGCCAATGCACGGCTTCATGCCGAACCGGAATCAATATCAGCAGCCGGATTAATACCCTGATTGAGGAAAAACTTTACACCGCATAAACATAAAGACAACTGGGCTCTTTTTCTATTCAAAGAGCCGACATCTCTAGTTTTAGCAGAATTACCTGATTACCTGCAGTTTAAAACCTTTGATTTGGTGTTGTTTTCTTCGTTCAGTTCTTTGATCAAATCCACACAATCGATCACAGCCGTGACTGTGGATTCTTCTGTGATCTCCAGTTCACTTGGAAAAACCGCTTCTCCATCTACAGGTGAAAGTGCCTTATTTGGATCAAAATCAATAAAAGCAGTCTGACCCCATTCTTCATCATTCAAATAAATTTTGAGGGTGCACTCCTGAATATCTCTGATAGACCAGACTTGGGAAGGGACCTCACCAGTCAAAACAACTATCTTTTTCTCTACTTGAATTCCCGTCCATTTTATCTTATAAAAACCATATGTATTGTCTATCCAGTCCCACTTCTGGGGCGCCATCATATTTTAGGAGGCTTATCCATGTTTAATCATTCCCGTATTATTTGGCGAGGCATCATCCCTCTTTTTTTAATCCTTTTAATATCTCAGGTTGGGGCTCAAAGCCGTACCCAATCCACTGATGCTAAAATCAGGCTGGAATGGTTCCGCCAGCACCAAGAGATGCAGGAACAAACCCCTTTTAAAAACATGACCTGGCGTCATATCGGGCCTGAAATCATGAGCGGCCGGGTTGTTGATGTGGCTGTTCCTCCGGGCTCTAAACACACCCTTTATGCGGCATCGGCATCCGGAGGAGTCTGGAAAACAGAAAATGAAGGCACTTCCTGGATTCCTTTAACCGACGACCTGCCCTCTGCTTCGGTGGGTGATGTCACTATCGCTCCCTCAGATCCCAATATTGTTTGGATCGGATTGGGCGAAGCCAATATTTTCCGAAGCTCCATGTCTGGAACAGGGGTCTATAAATCCTTAGACGCCGGAGAAACCTGGCAGCACATGGGACTTCCCAACACCCATACCATTGCCAGAATTGTCATCCATCCTGAAAATCCGGATATTGTCTATGTGGCGGCATCCGGGCATGAATACACTTACAATCCGGAAAGGGGCGTATACAAAACCACGGACGGTGGCAAAACCTGGAAGAAAATCCTCTATATCGATGAAAAGACAGGAGCCATTGACCTGGTCATGGATCCTTCGAACAGCGATCTGCTCTATGCTTCTCTCTGGAACCGCATACGAAGACCCTGGCATGACCCCAAAATAGAACAAGGAGGAGGCATATACAAAACCAAAGACGGAGGTGAAAATTGGACACATCTCACCCAGGGACTTCCTCCTTCAGGAGAAGCAGGAAGAATAGGCCTTGATGTGTGCTCCAGCAGCCCCCATGTGGTTTATGCGTTTATCGATGTTCACTATCTTGGAAGAGCCCGGTCTGGTTCTCCGGAAGAAGGTGACTTAGAAATAAAGCCTGCTGAAATCTATCGTTCAGACGATAAAGGAGAAACTTGGAGAAAAGTGAGCAAGGATTCGCGTCTTCTTGAATATCTGGTCCGCACCTACGGCTGGGTATTCGGTCAGATACGGGTCGATCCCAATGACAAAGACACCATTTATGCCCTGGGAGTTCCTCTTCTTAAATCCACGGACGGAGGACAGACCTTCCAGGCGCTTCGCGACCGGGGCCTTCACGGCGACCATCATGCTCTGTGGATAGACCCTGAGGATTCCAGCCATCTGATCAATGGAAATGACGGCGGGGTCAATCTTTCCTACGACGGGGGCCAGACCTGGAGAAATATTGAAAATCTTCCTGTAGTGCAGTTTTATAATGTGTATGTAGACAATGCTAAACCATTCAACGTCTACGGTTCCATACAGGACAATGGAAGCTGGATGGGACCGGTTACCTACCAGCCCGGACAGAGCAACGTATGTGAGTGGGAAAGCATTCCGGGAGGAGAAGCGAGCTATATAGAGCTGGATCCCAAAAATAATGACATTCTTTTTTCTGCTGGTTACTATGGGAGAATGAGGCGGTCCGTTAAGAAGGACGGAAAATGGGAGACCACCAATATCGCTCCTGAAAAACACATCGGACCGGAAGCCGGACAGGAAAACGAGCCCCGGCTGAGGGGACAGTGGCTGGCTCCGTTCATGTTTTCTCCCACCAATCCCTGTGTGCTTTATGCCGGCCGTCAGTATCTGCTCCGCTCCATGGACAACGGTGACTCCTGGGAAAAGATCAGCCCTGATCTCACTTATAACGATCCTGATGAACTGGGGGATATCCCCTACCAAACCATCACCACCATTTCAGAATCCCCCTTAAAATTCGGTCTCATTTATGTGGGAACTGACGGCGGAAAAGTTCAAATAACCCGAGACGGAGGACAGGAATGGAAGGAGATCATGAAAGGTCTTCCTTATAAACGATGGGTCTCTCGAGTGGTTGCTTCCGCTTACAAAGAATCCAGAGTCTACCTCACGCTCAACGGAAAACGGGACGATGATTTGACTGATTATATTTACTGCTCTGAGGACTATGGAGAAAATTGGACAGATATCAGCGGAAACATTCCTGGAGGACCCGTGAATGTGATCCGGGAAGACACCAAAAATCCAAATATTCTTTATGTAGGCACAGATTTAGGTGTTTATGTGACTTTAAACAGAGGAAAAGAATGGCATGTTCTGGGAAAAGGACTGCCCATAACCTTTGTTCATGATCTTGTTATTCACAAACGAGATGATAAGCTGGTTATCGGAACTCACGGTCGAGGTGTCTTTGTGATTGACAACTTGAAGCCCATCCGGGAAATGGCTGAGGGAAAATAAAAGGACTGTTTGAGATCCATTAATAAAAGGCATTCCTCGTATAAGGATAAATATGCAAAAAACAAAACACAACAAGTGTGTGCATAATTTTCTTCTGGGCTTATGTTTGTTAGCCTTTTTGACCAGCGGACTTTGGGCAGATGAAGATGGTGATAACAGCGGTGAGGAAAAAAATCTTATTCTGGATTGGAGCAGCTATATTCAAGCCCAATTCACTCACACCACAAAAAACACGGACAGTTTTGGGATAAGAAGAGCTCGACTCAAATTAAAAGGAGAGATTTCAGACTTAATTCTTTTTCAGCTCCAGGTTGATCCTTTGAAAAGTCCTATACTCCTGGATGCTCAAATCAATATGAGATTCTCCCCCTATGCAAACCTCCGATTCGGTCAGTTTAAAGTACCTTTCAGCTTGGAAAACCTGACTTCCAGCTCTTCTCTGGATTTTATCAACCGCTCTCTGGTTGTAGAAAAACTCTGTCCGGGAAGAGACATCGGAGCTTCTGGGAGAGATATCGGGATTTCTATTTATGGTGATGCTGCAAAAATCAAATACAGCTTTGGAATATTCAACGGTTCAGGAATAAACCGGCTGGATAACAATGACTACAAAGACCTGAGCGGACGGCTGGTTTATTCTCCTTTTGATTCTTTATCAGTGGGATTTTCATATTATCGCGGAAAATACAACGGAACTGAAGTTCAATCTCCGGTAAAAAGAAACAGGAAAGGACTTGAATTTGAATTCATCCGGGAGCGTTTTTCTTTTAAATCAGAATTTATTATGGCTCAGGATAACGAATTGGAAAGGCAAGGATTTTATGCGCAGGGAGCTTATTCTCTAAAACCCAATGAAGTAGAAATTCTCATCCGCTATGACTCCTTTGACAATAATCAAAACCAACAAGGCGAATGCCATAAAATCATCCATCTTGGATGGAACTGGCAGATTACAACAAACTCCAAACTCCAATTCAATCTGGAATTTCATAACCAAGAGCCTTTCCCGGGCCGAGATGTCGTTCTTTTAGCTCTGCTTCAAGCTGGATTCTGATTCTGAATTATCCGAATTCAAACCATCAATTATTTCAATTTTTTCGGTCTTCTTCGACTAAAATAAATGCCAAGGAGTTAGCATAAGGAAGCCATGAATATCATCACAGAACTCAATCCTGTGATCAATGCTTTGAAAGAAACAGAAAAGCTTGATTACATAAGAAAGATCATCGAAGTCCAGCAGAGGATCAATGATCTTATTGATGAAAACCAATGGCTGAAAAAAGAAAAAGACAAACTCTATGAAAAATTAGAGGTGCGGGATCTGCTCAAATTTGAACAGGATGCCTACTGGCTCAGAGGCAGGAATGACGGAATGGAAGGTCCCTACTGTCCCAAGTGCTA
The DNA here is from genome assembly GCA_035655135.1 of Acidobacteriota bacterium. GTDB lineage: Bacteria > Acidobacteriota > Aminicenantia > Aminicenantales > Aminicenantaceae > WJMT01. The sequence goes on from DASRVI010000207.1 coordinate 5,913, forward strand.
TGGGGTGGAAGGAAAACTTGTACCCCTGGTAAAAAACGGAGAGGACTGCCCAAACTGCGGATACACGCGAAGAAAAATCAGGCTGTAGTTCAAAGAGAAAATCCATCATTGATTAATCTGGCTAATATGAAAAAAAATAGGTAAATGAGTAAACTGTCCCTGTTTTAACACTTATCCTTCCTTCATACTGCAAAAGCAAAATTAAAAAAGCAACGGAAAAAATATCTGTGATAAATTCATGATTTATGTCTTTCATTTGTTTATTTTGTTCCTTGGTCACAATTTAGTTATAATGACAGTGAGGATGTATTAATTTGAAAAAAATAGGTAAATAGGTATTGCGGCACGGTTTTTTAAGGAGAGAGATGAAATTATTAGGGATCAACGGAAGCCCCAGGAAAGGCGGGAATACAGATATCCTTCTGGATAAGTCTCTGGAAGCAGCCAGAGACAGCGGTTGGAAAACAGAAAAAATTATCCTGAATCTGCTGGATATCAGTCCCCCACAAGAAAAAGAGTATTATGAAGTGAACTCAGAGGGCCTGTCTCCCATTCAAGACGATATGCAAATCATCTATAGAAAAGTCAAAGAGTGTGATGGAATTATCATTGCCTCCCCGATTTTTTTCGGCAGTCTATCTGCCCAGACTAAAATCATGATCGACCGTTTCCAGTGTGTGTGGATCTCCAAATACCTGCTGAAAAAAGATATCTTCACCAAGAAAAAGGCTGGAGGGTTCATCTGCGTATCTGCTGCCCATAGGAAAGATTTTTTTCAAAATGCCAAGTCTATTGTCAGAAACTTATTCCAGGTCATCAGCGCCAAATACAAAGCAGAGCTTTTCTGCCCTGGTCTTGAAAAAAAAGGTGAAGTCAAAAATCACCCAGATTTTATAAAAAGCGCATATGAATTAGGGGAAAAGGTCACTTCAACCAAAAAAGATTCCCAATAGTCTTAAATTCAATCTTTCAGCGATTCCAGCCGGACAATCAGCTGCCTGGTGGCGTTTTTCACAAACTCCTCCAGCTCATCGATCTCAACCGTTTGATAAGAAATATCCGGGAAAGGAGATGTTTCCCTTTTCAAATAAGCTCCATTGGGAGAGATCTCCACAGGGCATCCCTCCGGACAAGGGGCATAGTGAAAAGTGAAGCTTCCGGCTAATTCATTATCCTCTATAAGAATAATTCTAAAAGTGACTTTAGCCCCGGATGCATTTATGGATACATTGAGGGGGAAAAGACGCTGCTCACCTTCATCGGTATAATATTTATTGGTTTCATAAGAAACATCCGCATCCAGCTTGACCAATTCTAATATCATATCGGTATGTGTTCTCCGTCTGATTTCCCTATAATCCATCTTGTCATCTGACCTGCTCAGTATTTGCTCAAAAAGATTTCTATCGCTGACTTGAAAGCCGGCTTTGATCAGCTCTTCTTCAATGGCGGCATACAGTAGATTGTTTTTTCCTGACTGGGTTGTTATGAGCTCAGGATTCGGAACCCTGAGAACAACTTTGGGCGATTCATGAATTTTCATAAATTCTTTCAAATCCGCAGTTTGGACGATTTCAGGCTCAGGGGGCACAAACTGAACATATCCTTGATAGCATCCCACCAAAACAAAAGCCAAGGTCATTACAAATAATATAATTCTTAATTTCATTGTATTCCCTCTTTTTAAGTTGTTCTCATTGAGTTTTTTTTATGATAATAAATCACAATGACTTATTTGTGATTATAATTATCTCTTGCGGAGAAATAAAGTCAATTCCATTTAAAAAATAGTGAACGGATATGACGTCCCCAGTTTTTCCAAAAATTAGGTAAACAGGTATGACGGTACCGTATTTTGCTGTATTTTATGTTGAAATGAGCCATCATAAGTCATAAGATTGAATACTCAATAAAAAATATAATTCTATGCCATCATAAAGGAGTAAATATGAAAGAACCAAAATGTGCCAAATGCCCTCAGAAATACTGCTATGAGGGAATAACTGATGAAAGAGAACTCCCTGATTTCTGTCCTATGATCAACTTCAAGTCTTTGATCAAAGATACATCTGAAAAATACAAAGACAAAAAACTCCATGATTTCTTTGTCAAATCCGCCATCACAGAAAAGGAAGCCTATGATGAACATGCAGCCCGAAACCTGGGAAAAAGCATTCCTGTGCGCCCCAGAATCAGAGAAATTTCTGAGTTTGCCAAAAAAATCGGAGCCGAAAAATTAGGAATGGCTTTCTGCATCGGTCTGGCAGAGGAAGCCAAAAGAGCCTCAGCCATACTTGAAAGCCACGGGCTCAATATATGCTCAACAGTTTGCAGCTGCGGGGCTGTGGATAAAACAGAACTGGGGGTTCCGGCAGAAAAAAAGATCAGAAATCCTGAAAACTTCGAAGCCTCCTGCAATCCCGTGCTTCAAGCTGAGATTCTCAACCGCCTGAATACAGACTTTAACATCATCGTAGGACTCTGTATAGGACATGACATGGTTTTCACCCGGTATTCTCAAGCCCCTGTGACCACCCTGATTGTCAAAGACCGGTTCACAGGCCACAATCCTGTGATCACACTCTACTCCAGATACCACCGAGACCTGGTCTAAATAGAATAAAAACAATTGAATTCTTAGCCGCCTCTTATTAAAATATAATAAAAAATCGTCATTATTAGGAGGGAATTATGAAAAATACAATTTTATTCTCAGCCCTGCTTGCACTGATATTTGCCTCACTCTGTGTCTCCTCTCCTTCATTCGCAGCCAATGATGTGAAAGTCACCATTATCCATGTCACTCCCTTTGCTTTCTGCAGCCTGACCCATAAAGGGCCTTACTCTGAGATGGATGCTGTGATAACCGAACTGATAAACCACATGCAGAACCAGAATATCACACCCCAGGGACCTCCCATATCCTTATATCCTGACATGCCCCCAGATACCCAGGAAGCTGAAATGGAATGGGAAGTGGGATTCCCCATCACTCCTCATTCCGAACCCCAGGCTCCTCT
>DASRVI010000208.1:0-4868 GCA_035655135.1 Acidobacteriota bacterium
TCGGTGACTGCCCTGAAGTCGATGAACAGAAGCTCGAAGCTTATGCTGTCGTAGCCGCCATGGGTCCCACCTATCTCTGGTTTCAACTTTATGAGGTGGAAAAACTCGGCACAACATTCGGACTGACACCGCAAGAAGCCAGAGCGGCTGTATCTATCATGGCAGAGGGGGCAGCCAAAACCGTGCTTAAGTCCGGCTTGACACCGGATGAAGTCATGGACCTAATCCCGGTCAAGCCATTGGGGGAAGAAGAAGAAAAAATAAAGGAAATCTACCAAGCGCAGCTTAATGCTCTTTTTGCCAAACTCAAGAGTTAGCAGCAACTTGAACAGGATTGATATAAGAACCAAAAGGAGGGAAAATGGAAGACAAATCCAATATAACAAAGCAACCTAAAGGGCTGAGTTTTTTTGAAAAGTATCTCAGCGTCTGGGTCATTCTATGTATTGTGGCCGGGATCGTGTTAGGGACGCTTGCCCCAAAAGCAGCGACGTTTTTAGATGGGCTGGCCATCTATGTCAATAAAGCGCCTGTAGTTTCCATTCCCATTGCCATCTGCTTATTTTTTATGATGTATCCTATCATGGTCAAGATCGACTTCACCGAAGTCCTGCAGGCCGGGAAAAACCTCAAACCAGTCAGCCTGACTTTGTTTGTTAACTGGGCCATAAAGCCTTTTACCATGTATGCCATCGCCTTAGTATTTCTGGGCATCCTGTTTAAAACCTTTATTGGAGCTGAAGCACTCGACTATATAAAAATGCCATTAGGGCTAGATCTTCCTGTAGGAGCCCAACATGGCGCAGGCACAGTGGTTCTGGTTAATGGAGCCAAGATGATGGCTGTTCCCCTGTGGAGAAGCTACCTGGCAGGATGTATCCTGCTGGGTATTGCCCCGTGTACAGCCATGGTGCTGGTCTGGGGTTATCTGGCAAAAGGAAACGACGGCCACACTCTGGTGATGGTCGCCATCAATTCTCTGACCATGCTTTTTCTCTACGGACCTCTCGGCGGATTCCTGCTGGGCATCGGCCGTCTTCCCGTCCCTTGGAAAGCCCTCGTGCTCTCCATTGGGATTTATGTGGCCCTGCCTCTTGCAGCAGGCTTTATTTCGCGGAAAGTGATAATAGCCAGGAAAGGAATAGATTGGTTCAATACAAAATTCCTGCACCTCCTCACGCCTGTAACCATTAGCGCTCTCCTCATAACTCTTGTGCTCTTGTTTTCCTTTAAGGGCGAAGTGATTCTATCCAATCCTTTGACTATACTTTGGATTGCCATCCCGCTTTTCATCCAGACGAACCTTATATTCTGGCTCGCTTACGGACTGGCAAAACTGCTTAAACTTTCTTACCGGGACGCGGCACCCTCAGCCATGATCGGCGCCTCCAATCACTTTGAAGTGGCCATTGCCACAGCGGTCATGCTTTTCGGTCTTTCATCAGGAGCTGCTTTAGCCACTGTAGTGGGCGTCCTCATCGAAGTCCCGGTGATGCTCATGCTGGTAAGAATCTGTCTGCGTACACAAAACTGGTTCAAACCAGAAGGTGAAAATCTATGAATTCACCTTCAAAAAAACGGATTCTTTTCATCTGCACGCACAATTCGGCACGATCTCAGATGGCGGAGGGTCTGCTTAATTCACTTTGCGGAGATATATATGAAGCCTTCAGCGCTGGGACCGAACCGTCCCAAGTCAATCCTTTTGCCATACGCGTCATGTCCGAGATCGGTATCAACATTTCCAGATACCGAGCGAAAAGCGTCCAGGAGTTTATAAAACAGAAATTTGACTATGTCATAACTGTTTGTGATAGCGCTCAAGAATCATGTCCCTTTTTCCCAGGAGGGATGAAAATCCTTCATAAAAGCTTTAAAGACCCGGCCGCTTTTAAGGGAAGCGACGATGAGAAAATGGCTGTTTTCAGACAAACGAGAGATGAAATCCGGGATTGGCTTGATAGGGAATTCGGCTGAGAATTGAACCTTTGACCAACGGAATCATCTAAGCTTTTAGGGACTTCACAAATGATTTTATCTAAATTGATATCTACTATTGACATTCTATATGCATTTGTTTATTATATGTTTTAATCATATAGATGTCAAAGACTAATTCAAGTTTACGGGAGGTGCAGAATGTGTCATTCTCATGATCCCAGTCATCCCGGTTCGAGCTGCTGCAGTCCTCCTTCTGGAAGAATGCAGGGTTTTATTCAGCCCTGGCTGCTGCTTCTTCTTTCGGAAAAACCAGCTCACGGCTATCAATTGACTGAAAAACTCAACCAGAATGAAGACACCAAAGGCATAGACCCTGGATTTCTTTACCGCACACTCCGGCAGTTTGAAGAGGATGGTCTGGTCAAGTCGTCCTGGGATACAAAGGGAGCCGGTCCTGCTCGGCGGGTTTATGAAATGACTGCTGATGGTGTGGAATACCTTCATGCCTGGGTCAAACATATCCGGACTACCAGAGAACGGCTGGGAAGGTTTTTGAAGACATACTCCTTGCGCTTCAACCAGTCAGATTCAAAATAAAGGAGGTAAAAAATGTGTGGACATCAAGGATTTCATCATTATCAAAGTGCTGGACATTGCTGTTGTCAGCCGGGCGGCTTCCATGAAGGCTTATTCCACAGGCGTTTTTCAACGCGTAAAGAACGAATAACCCAACTTGAAGAATACCTTAAAGAACTACAGGCAGAAATAAAGGCCGTTGAAGAACACCTGGCCAGGATGAAGACCAGCAAGTAAAAGTTTAAAGTAAAATGAGTTCAACCGTTATTTTGATAAATCTCCTGGCTGCGGGCTGTCTAACTTTTGCACTTTTTAAAAACAGGGAAAAAACCAAAAAATCAATGATTGTAGCGGTCAAATCTTTCTTCCGGATTCTCCCTCTTGTGCTTGTGATAATCATCATTGTGGGACTTTTTATGGCTTTCATCCCTCCTTCTGAAATCATGAAGTTCATCGGCGATCAAGCTGGCTGGACAGGCATTCTGGCTATTGCCGCTCTTGGGGCAGTCCTCCATATTCCGGCTCTGATTTCTTATCCTCTGGCTGCAGCCCTTCTCCAGAGCGGAGCTGCCATAGCTTCTGTAGCTGCTTTTATCACTACTTTGACCATGGTGGGGGTGATTACCTTGCACCTGGAAATCAAAGAGCTGGGGTTGAGGTTTACTCTGCTCCGAAATGGTCTCAGCTTTGTCATCGCTGTTATCATAGCTCTCATTATGGGGATAGTTCTGTGAACAACAAGAAAATTGGAAAAAGTAGGGAGAAAAAGGGTTCTCCAAAAAACATTCTTAGAGACTATTTGATTTTTTTGTCAGTGCTTGGAGCAGGGATTATACTGCTTTTTATCTTTCCTGATAAAAAAGAAGCTGCTTCCTCAACCGCCTGGAGCTATTTCCGGGAGATGATGGCCATTCTGCCGGCGGTGATGGTCATCATAGGCCTTTTCAGCGTATTCATTTCCCAAGAGCAAGTGGTCAAGTATTTGGGTAAGGCCTCCGGAGTTAAAGGCCCGCTTTTGGCTATATTCTTCGGCGCCCTGCCCACAGGTCCTCTCTATATTGCCTTCCCTTTGGCAGCCGCTCTTATAAAAAAAGGAGCCCGTATTTCCAACGTGGTGGTTTTCATTTCGGCCTGGGCCTGCATTAAAATTCCCCAAGAGCTGGTGGAGCTTCAGTTTCTTGGATTTAAATTCATGGGAATCAGGCTTATATTAACTGTTTTTTTTGTCATGCTCATGGGGCTTCTTATTGAACAGTTAGTGACTCAAAAAAAAACGAAAATGCACCTTTAGTGAATTTTAATGAATAAGGAGTTAAGAGACATGAAAGTATTCGACCTATCAAAAATGAAGGCTTTTCCTTATGAGGATAGGGGAAAGAACATCTTCTACCAAGCAGAAGGATTCAAAACGCGGTTAATTGAACTCCGGTCCGGAGAAGAAATGCCCCTTTGCAAGATGTCAGAACATGTCATTTTCATAGTTTTGGAAGGAGAGGTGACGGTCAATGTGAATTCGGAACAAATGAATTTAAGGGAGAAACACTGCCTTATTACCGAACCAGCCACCCTGTCCATGAGAACAGAAAAGGGACTTGTATCCGCTCTCGCTCATGTGTCCCCAAAAATAAAGAAATGGCGCAGTCAAACAGAGCAGCAAGCTGATGAGGGCTAACCCCAAAAAAATCCGTGAAACCAGCTTCATCCTTTTTATCCTATCAGTCCTTTCTCGATTTTTCTAAAAGTTCAATATCCACTTTATCAGATGGTCGCCCGGATATTTTTTTGTTCTTAATCAAATCATCCAGCCCTATAAAATTGACCTTTTCAGAGCCGTAATCACCTGTCACTTTGTCTGTCCAGACCTCCTGGAATTCTAATCCTTCCATTTTGGTCAACAGATCAATCCTCACGGGTTCATAACCCAGTTGAAAAATATTCCCCTCCCGAGTCAAATCATCCAGAGTGATAGACAAATCCCCAAACCCAAATTCTTTGAGAACTTTAAGGATCTTTTTGGCATTATCAACAGTGGGTTCCACAAAGATATCCAGATCTTTGGTGTATCTCGGTTTGGCATAAAAAGCAACCGCATAGGCTCCGATGATGCAGTATTTGACCTTATGCTTGTTTAATAATTTTAAGAACTCTTGGTAATCTTTTTCCACTCGCATAATCACAGCCTTTTTTTATTTTTTTGTATTCTTCTCGAAGGAACTGAACAGTATCGAGCCTTTCTGAAGCGGAAAGGGATAAGTAGTAAGAATCATCAAACTTCTTTGCTTCTGAAAATGAAGGCGTTTTGTTGATCCAGATTTTTTGATTCATCAAAGTACAGTCCTCTGAAAATTATA
>DASRVI010000209.1:0-2213 GCA_035655135.1 Acidobacteriota bacterium
ACACCTGCGGTCACGGTCAAGACCGGGAAGAGGCTTCGGGAACGGTCTCTTAAGACCCCTTTGATGAGAAATTTGATCATGAGCTTTTTCCTCTCAGGGCATCAGTGGGCTTGAGTTTGGCAATTTTCCGGGTGGGAAGGAAGCTCACAATAGTGGTAATCACGAGGACCAGAACTGTTGTCCCGACAACCAGCCCGGCACTGTATGCCGGAAATATTTTTTCTCCAAGGGCAAATCCAAAGCTGTCTGTAGATTCAGGAAGGGCAAATCCTGTTTTGGCAAACCAAGCAAGAAAGGGTATTCCATACAAGGCTGCAACTAGAGCAGCCAGGACCGCGTGCATGGCTCCCTCTATAGTAAACAGCCAGATGACCTTAGCGCGGGTGAAACCCATAGCCATGAGGGTGCCGATTTCTTTTCTTCTTCGGAAAATGGATAAAACTTGGGTGTCAAAAATAGCCAACATGGCCAGCAGAAGCAGAATGATATAAAAAATTGAACCCCCAGCGGTTTTCGTCTTGACAAGCTGTTTGATGTCTTGAAGGAGAAAATCCAGACTTTTGAATTCCCATCCACTGACTTGTGGTGGATTGGCGGTGTCTTTATCCACGATCACTAAGGTGGCTTCCTCTTCCATTCTTGAAAGTTCCCTTAATTTTTCAAGGGGAACCCAAATCTGACCCTGGTCAATAGACTGAACCATGGTTCTCATGACCTGGACAATAGTGGCGTCTCGGGCATCAAAAGTCCCGTTAGCATCCCTCCATCTCAGTGTTACCGAGTCCCCTACCCTAAGACCTGTGCTTTCTGACATTCGGGTTCCGATCACAGCAGGAATGTCATCTGTTTCTTTATTTAGAAAATGAGAGGGAAGGGATATAATATTTTGATCCGGATTGATTCCTTTGATCAGAAGTGTCATCATTCTGCCCTGAGGATAAGCTGTCCCCTGGATAATCAAAATGGGAGTGGCTTCTTTTTTTTCGATCATACTCTTTAATTTGTCCGGTAAAACTCCATGAGCATCCTGAAGAGTGAGGGGGTCATAGGGGTCATAATTTTCATGCCAGTACTGTCCTCCCGCATACTCTGCGTCAATAACAGCGGTTGATGATTGGATGTTCATTCCTTCATAAAGTCCCTGCAGCCAGATGATGACCACAAAAGAAAAGGATAAAACCACTACATTCAGCCATGTTCTGATTCCGGCTCCCATCAGGTTTTTAAATGCCAGTTTAAACAGGGTCATGAATTTTCTCCTTTTCTATGAGGCGTGGTCTGTTCGTCCTTGGCTACTTTTCCGTCAAACAGGGTGATTTTTCGGCGGAGGTACCGGATGACTTTTTCATCATGAGTGGCAAAGAGAAAGGTTGTTTTGAGCTCCTCATTTAACTCCACCATAGTCTCCAGGATATTGTATGAGTTTTCTGCGTCCAGATTGGCAGTGGGTTCATCCGCTAAAATGAGAGCAGGTTCTTTGACCACAGCTCTGGCTACAGCGACCCTTTGGCACTGACCACCGGAAAGCTGAGCTGGCTTTGACTTGGCTCGGTCTGCCAGCTTCACCCATTCCAGTGCCTGCATTACTTTTCTCTTGCGTTCTTCGTGAGTCATGCCCAAAAGCAGCAGAGAGATTTCCACATTTTCATACACACTGTAAACTGGGAGCAGATTGAATGTCTGGAAGATAAAACCAATGTGTTTTTTTCTGAGAGCCGCAGCCTGTTTGTGTGAAAGCGTGCTGACTTTTTTGCCCATCACCTCAGCATCTCCTTCAGATGGACCATCCAGAGAGCCCACGATATTCAGAAATGTGGTTTTTCCAGAACCGCTGGGACCCACCAAACCTGCAAAATCTCCTTTTTTGAATTCCAGGTTAACATGGTCAAGGGCCACCAGTTTTTTCCATCCCATGGGGTATATTTTCACCAAATCCTGTGTTTTGATTAAGACTGAATTTTCCATTTGTGTCTCCATTGTCTTTCAATAATTATACACTATCATAATTTGAAATCCGGTTCCTGTAAATAGGCTGGTATCCAGATTTCCCTGATAGATGAGGAATTTTTCAGGATTCCAAAATCCCATAATATAGATTTGCCATCTGTCATAGGTTCTCTGCCAGTTTACAAATCTATAGAGATCATTATTTTTCCAATCATAATAAACCATTCCCCAAACAGAATCCAAAAGTCCTAAAGGGTAATTCAAAG
>DASRVI010000210.1:0-8972 GCA_035655135.1 Acidobacteriota bacterium
ATTGGCTCCTGACCTTTTGCTTATGAATAAATAAACTCCTTTTTCCTTCTGAACACGAGCCAGATAACGGGGTTCCTTTATAGAATCTTTTATATCCGCGACATCATCCAGATAAATGGGTTCTCCGGTCTGTGTGCTGCCTACAATTGTTTTTCTTATATCATCAAGACTTTTAAATTCTCCCAGAGTTCTGACTAAAAATTCAGAATGCCTTTCCACAATATAACCGGCAGGAAGATTTAGATTCTCCATTCTTAAGGCCTGAATGATCTGATCTGAAGACAGCATAAGGCTTTCCACCGCTGTTCTGTCAACTTCGACCCTTATCTCTCGGGTATCTGTAGAATACACTTGAGCAGAAGCCACTCCTTCGATCCTTTCAAGCCGGGGAGTCACTTCTTCCTCAAACAGCTCTTTAAGCTCATAAGTGGGCATATTGGAAGTGATTCCCCAAAATATGATAGGCATTTGGGAAATATCAAATTTCACCACCAGAGGATCTGAGGCATCCTCTGGAAGATAACTTTTATAAAGACCTATCTGATCTCTAATATCCTGTGCGGCAAAATCCAGATTAGTTCCCCATTCAAAATCCACCATGAGCACTGATATTCCCTCTGAAGTCACTGAATTGACGTTTTTTACCCTGCTCACTGAATTGATAACCTGTTCTAAAGGACGGGTTATGGTATTCTCAATGTCTTCTGGCGATACCCCGGTGTAATTGGTGATAACTGAAACAGTGGGATACTCAAGCTCTGGGAAAAAGTCTAATCCCAGCCTGGTAAAAGAAATCATGCCTAAGACAACCAGGATCAAAGTCAGCATAATGGTGGTAACTCTTCTATTCACTGAAAATTCAGGTAGTTTCATTTTATAACCTCACTGATTTCAATTAGGGCACCGTCTTCAAGTCCATAATTTCCTTCCACGATAACCAATTCTCCTTCTTTCAGTCCTTGAACCACCTCTAATAGGGTTGTATTTTGAAGCCCTATAGTGATTTTTTTCTTCACAGCTTTGTCCCCGTCTGCGACAAATACATAACTGCCTTCCACCACAGCCTCTTGAGGAATAACCAGAGCATCTTCATGAGTGCTGACTTCCAACACCGCATCTCCAAAAATATTGGGCCTTAGCAAAAGAGCTGTATTTTGAACAAGAACCTCCACATCAAATTTTTTACTGAGAGGATCAGCAGCCATATTCACAACATTCACCCTTCCGGAAAAAACTTTGTCAGGAAAAGCCTTGACTGTGAGATTGGCTTTCTGGCTTTTTTTTATCCGGATCGCATCTTCATGAGAAACTTGAATGTGTATTTTCACCGATGAAAAGTCCACCAAAGTCAAAACCCCACTGCTGGCAGTGGAAAACCCTCCTCCCATCATAGGATTGATAATATCTCCGACTTCAGCGTTTTTGGAGGCGATTATCCCGTTAAAAGGAGCTTTCATGATAGAGACATCCAAATTGTGTTCAGCCAAATCAAGAGCAGCCTGGGCCTGTTTTAACTGGGCTTCTGCTGACTCAAAAGCCAGTTTGACTTTTTCATACTGCTGCTCAGATACCGCATTCTCTTTTCTCAGTCTTTCCATTCTCTCCATGTTTCTTTGGGCATCATTGTAGTTGGCTCTGGCCACTGCAAGCCCAGCCTCTGCCTGCTGAAGCTGAAGGCGAATCGCTTTGGTATCCATCTCTGCAAGAATATCGCCTTTTCTGACTCTTTCTCCCTCATCCACGTATATTTTCGCTATCTTGCCTCCGACTTCAGGAGTAAGAACAATCTTTTCTCTGGCTTCTATTAAACCTGTGTAATAAACCTTTTCAGATATTTTTTGTCTCTTCACTTCAGTGGCCTTGACCGGAGCAGCTCCACCTAATTCAGCTTTGCCTTCTTCCTCCTGAAGAGGGACATTACAAGATAAAATGAAAACAGTCAGTAGTGCTGGTAATAAAAGTTTAAACAATAAATTTGTCTTCAATTGATTTCTCCTGGATAAATGAAATTCACTGATATCTCTATTTTTTTTTGCCTTTTTATTCATTTCTGTTGACTCCTATCGCCTTATCCAATTCAGCCCTCGCCACAACATAGTCATAAAGGGCTTGGGAATAATTTGTTTTTGCCTGAGCTAATGCTGTTTGTGCCTGCTGGACATCCAGAATTGTGACAAGGCCTTCATTATAGTTTAATTCAGCTATGCGCAGACTCTCTTCAGCTTGCTCTATATTTTTTTCTTGAGAAAGCAGAGATTGTTCTGCTTCATTGATTTTTAAGACCGCCTGCATCACTTCGAATTTCAGCATTTCAATAAGTCCTTCTTGAGTCAGCTCGAGCTCTTTGATCATAGCCCTGGACTTAGCCATTTTTGCTGAAGATGACAATCCATTAAAAATAGGAATATTTAAAACCAGATTGAGTGAATAATAGTTCTGCCAGTTATCATCTTTGAAATTAAACTTATCCGCCCAATAATTATACTGACCTGAAACAGCAATAGAGGGAAGACCTGAGGCCCTTGCCATCTTTAGCCCTTGTTTTGCGATTCCTTCTTGGAAATTAAGCTGCTTTAATTCAGGCCTGTTTGCTAAAGCTTTGTTTATGCACTCATTCAGATTTATTTCAACGGGCTTATAGTCCATCTTTCCTTTGATTTCAATATCTTTTGAAAGATCTATCCCCAAAATTGTTTTCAAATTGAGCTTTGCTATTTCCAGACTGTTCTTTGCTTTGATCAACTGGGGTTTGAGGTTGGCTAACTGGACTTCAGAACGGAGAAGGTCAAACTGTGAAGCCACTCCCACTTCATACTGGATTTTTACGTTTTTATAGAAATCTTCAGCATCTTTGACCGCTTCCTGAGATACCCTAACAAAATCCTCTGCCAATAATATCCCATAAAAAGCGCGTTTGGTATTAAAAACAGTGCTCTGTTTGGACTGCCTCAGCTCTTGCCTAGAACTCTTAAGATTATAATCTGCCTGTTTATAACCAGAAATTAACTGCCCCCCTGTAAAAATAGGAACAGATAAAGACATGGTGAACTGATAGTCGCGAGTGAAGTCAATCTCTACTCTTTGAGGTGGCTCTCCAGGAACCATAGACGGAAACTCCAGTTCCATTACTTTCTCGTCCAGAGTCTTTGATCCCTGTCCGTTAAGAGAGGGAAAAAAAGCAGACACCGCTTCCCTCACTCCAGATCGGGCCGCATCCACTCTTTGGGCTGTGGCCAGATGCTGGGGATTCTGTTTCAGAGCCAATTCAACACTTTCTTCTAAAGTCAGCTTTAGCTTTTCCTGGGCGAATCCGAGAGGAATTATATTAAACAATAAACCTGAAATTATGAATATTTTCGCTGCTTTCTTCATATGACTCTCCTTTATCATTTCATTTTCTATGGCTTTTTTATTCCGTTAAGAAAAACATCACTGATCAAATCAGTGCTTTCTTTTAAGGTATAATCCTTACTTTTCGAAAAACCTCTAAAATGAAATCCTCTGACAAGAGAACCTAAAACAAGACAGGCTTCTCTTGGATCCATTTTTCTAAATTCACCAGAGGACATGCCTTCTTTCATAACTTTACAAATCTGATTGAATATGTCCTCAAAGATAACCTCTAAATTTTCAGATATTTTTTTCTTTTTAAAAGAATGGAAAAAATGGCCCCCTTTTTCCACTTTAACAAATTTTTTCAGCAGATCCCTTTCCATAAAAAAAATCCGGGCTAAATTCTTTTTCTTGTGAAAATACAGAAGAATCGAATAGATGACCTTTTTTATCCTTATCTCTGCTGAGGTTTTTTCCTCGGTAATGTGGGTTAACTCTTTTCTGTATTCTTCAATCGAATTCTTGACTATTTGAGTGAATATATCCAACTTGCTCTCAAAATACCTGTAAACAGTGGCTTTAGAAAATTGGGCTTCATTCGCAATATCATCCATGGCAGTCTTTCTATAGCCATTTTTGACAAATAATTTCTCCGCCACTTCAAGAATATATTTTTTGTTTTCTTGTCTTCTTTTTAACTCTCTTTTTGTTCTTAAATCTAAATTATTCATTATTAAAACCCTTTAGTTTTTAAATTAAACTTATCAGTTTAGTTCTAAAACGAAGTGGTGCAGTATAGCAGTAGATTCAATTCATGTCAAGGGATTCAAAAACAATGCACTCTGGTAAAAGACTCACCCAGATAAAAAAATTGACTCAACAAACATAAGACAAATATATATAATGATATCTGCGAAATTTTCATCATAGAGGAGATAAAAAATGATTGATCAGGTAAAGGAATTTCAAAAATTTCGAAAAAAAATGAATCAAAAGATACTTGAAAATGCGGGCCTTGAAACCAAAAGGTTTATGGCTCTAGATAAAAATGCTTACAAAGAAGGGGCTCTTACCAAAAAAACCAAAGAACTGATGGGACTCACTGCTTCTCTTGTTCTCCGATGTGATGACTGCATTCGATATCATCTGATTACATCTGTTGAGATGGGAATAACCGATCCACAACTGTATGAAGCCTTTCACATAGCACTGGTGGTGGGAGGAACCATTGTTATTCCCCATGTAAGAAGAGCTGTGGATTTTTTAGAAAACCTCAGATCCTAACCTATGACCTGGGATGATACTTATCATACACTTGTCTCAGTCTCTTCCGGCTCACATGGGTATAAATCTGGGTTGTGGTTATTTGACTGTGACCGAGCATTGATTGGACAGATCTGAGGTCAGCTCCCCTTTCCAGTAAGTGAGTTGCAAAGGAATGTCTTAAAATATGAGGGCTGACTTTTTCTTCAAGACCTGCTTTTTGAGCATACTTTTTCAACCTTTTCCAAAAACCCTGCCTGGTAAAAGGTCTTCCCTGCTGACTTAAAAACAAAAACACACTTTCTCCTTTTAAAAGCTTAGGGCGGGAAATACTCAAGTATTTTTTTAATGCCAGCACAGCTGAGCCACCCATGGGAACAATTCTTTCCTTGCCCCCTTTTCCTTTACATATTAAAAAACCATCCTCTAGATTCGGCGCGTCCAGCTTCAGTTTGATCAGCTCTGAAACTCTCAATCCAGTGGCATATAAAAGCTCCATCATGGATTTGTCCCTGATTCCATGGACTTTTTTTTCATTAGGCTGTTTTAAAAGTTTTTCTACCTCGCTGATCTTAAGCACTTTGGGAAGGGAAAGCCATGCTTTTGGAGAACTGATATTCTCTACAGGACTTTTTTTAACAGCGTTATCCAAAACGAGAAACCTATAAAAGGCTCTTATAGATGAAATGATTCTCGCCATAGAACGGGAAGATAGACCCGAACGGCTCTGCCTGTGAATGAATTTTATAATATCCTCTTCTTTTGTTTTGAGATAATCGATCTTTTTTTCTCTAAGAAAAGAAAAATATTTTTTTAAATCCCGAGAATAAGAAATCACTGTGTTTTCAGCAAGACCTTTTTCCACTGTCAAAAATTCAACAAACGCTTTAACTGCCCTTTTATAGGAAGTTCTTTGGTTCATGCTAGGTAGGGATTGGAGTTTTTTTCAAAACTTACTTTTGTGGAAGGACCATGGCCTGGAAGAACCAAAGTATCTGGGGGGAGTGTAAAGATCCTTTTTTGAATGGATTCTTGAAGCTTTCGCCAAGAACCCCCGGGAAGGTCTGTCCGCCCCACACCGCCCCGAAACAGCACGTCTCCAGAAAGGATAAAACCATCACCTAACAGACTAATGCTTCCTGGGGAATGACCGGGTGTATGGAGCACTTTAAGATGTGATTCTCCCAATTCAAGAACATCCCCTTCTTTGATAAATCCATCAGGAGTCGGAGATTTCTTGGCTCCGATCATCAGCCCAAATCCTGACTGCAGGGCACTTTTTAATAACTTCAAATCTTCTTTGTGTATATAGAGTGGAATATCAAATTCATCTTTGATAGGCTTGTTGGCTCCCACATGGTCCACATGCCCGTGGGTGTTCACTATGGCTGTGGGGTTAAGATGATTTGATCTCACTTCCTGGACGATTTTATCTGGATCTGCCCCTGGATCCACAATGATGCATTCATTTGTGTCTTCAGAGTAAACCAGATAACAATTTGTTTCCAAGGCTCCGACTACAATCCATTTGACTTTCATGGCATTCCTATATTATTAGAGAAAATTAACCGAGTCAAGATGGGATAAAGAGGAGTTTGATAAAAATAATGTGACTTGACCACCTCCAACTGATGTCTATATAATCCTTTATAATGCAACAAGACGGCTGGCAGCTTAAACTGGTTCAAAAATCCCTTAAAAAAAAAGAAAAAATCGATCTCATCAATAAACACTTGGATGTAGGACCCCAGGATATCCTGTTAGACTTGGGATGCGCTCAGGGTATTCTGAGTTATTTTCTTAGGAAAAAAGGAGGCTTCTGGATAAGCGCTGATCAGGATTTCATTAATGTGAAATCCAGCAAAAAAATCCTGAAAAAAAACATCCTTCAACTAGAACCCGGGCCTCTTCCCTTTAAAGACGAGTCACTTGATAAAGTGGTGTGCCTGGACTACCTAGAACATCTTGATGATGATCAGATGTGCGTGGATGAGATACACAGAGTGCTCAAAAAAGGAGGGGAATTTATCGCTGCCACTCCCAGGACGGGAAAAATATTTGTTCTTAACTATCTTCGTCCTCTTTTAGGCATGAAGCTTGAATTTTACGGTCATAAGAGAGAGGGATACTCTTTAAAACAGTTGAAAAAGCTTCTAAAAACGGCTGGCTTTCAATTCACTAAACACAAATCCTTTTCTGGTTTTCTCACAGAATTCATTGAGCTGATGTTAAACTTCTTTTACATAAAGCTGCTCTCTCCAAAAAAGTCATTTCAGTTAAGAGATGGACACATAAGGCCTTCCACATCCAGCGAATTCGATTCAAGTCAAAAAGCATTTAATCTTTACTCGCTGGTGTATCCTGTCATATGGATGATCACTCGAATAGATAAAATTTTCTTTTTTCAGCGGAATTATGGAATCATGATCTGGGCCCAGAAAAAATAACATGGGTGTAAGGAAAAAAATTGGCCTCTTTTTAGGTCCCCTTTTTTTTCTTTTGACTTATTTCTCCCCTATTCTCTCTCAGAACCCAAGAGCTCACAGGCTGCTGGCTGTTTTTTTTCTGGTTATAACCTGGTGGGTGACAGAATGCATCCCTATTCCTATCACGGCTCTGCTCATACCTGTGTTTATCACTGTTTTTAAAATCACCACCATTCATGAAGCGCTGTCTCCTTTTGCCAATCCTATTATTATGCTTTTTTTGGGGAGTTTCATCCTCGCCAGAGCCATGTGCGTGCACTCTCTGGATAGAAAGCTGGCTCACTCGGTTCTTTCTCTAAAGTCAGTTAAACAAAGTCAGACCAGAATTCTGTTTGCTTTTGGACTTCTCTCACTCTTCCTCTCTATGTGGATAAGCAACACCGCCACCACAGCCATGATGTATCCTATTGCCATGGGTGTTTTGAGCTCTTTTCATCAGGAAAAAAAACAAGTAAAAGGTCTGTCTTTCCAGGTCATTCTCCTCTTGACTTTAGCTTATTCGGCTTCCATAGGAGGAATCGGAACCCCGATCGGGAGCCCGCCCAATCTCATTGCTATCGGAATGCTGGAAAAACTTGTCGACTATAAAATAGATTTTTTTCAGTGGATGATAATCGGATTTATCATCATGATTCCCATGTATACAGCCCTGTTCTTTTTTATGAAATACAGATTAAAAAAGCAAGGATCTTCAAATAAAACCTTAAAAATAGACACCATCGATAAATCTGAAACATTCAGAAAACTTAACCGCCCCCAACAAAATGTTTTAACTGCTTTTTCCATCACGGTTTTTCTTTGGACCTTTCCTGGCCTTGTCTCAATCACCCTTGGCCGGGCCCATCCTTTATCCCTATGGCTTCAGCAGCATATACCAGAATCAGCTGCCGCTCTTATAGGAGCCGGACTTCTTTTTCTCCTTCCTATAGATCTATCCAAAGGTCAATTCACACTCACTCTCAAGGACGCCATGAATATTGATTGGGGAACTCTGCTTCTTTTTGGCGGCGGTTTAACCCTTGGTTTTCATATGTTTGAAACAGGACTGGCTGACATTATTGGAAAATATTTTATTTCTTTAGGAGGAAAATACGCCAGTGCTGCGCTCATTACATTTGTTTCTATCGCCTTTAGCGTGTTTCTCACTGAAGTCACCTCCAATACAGCCTCAGCCAACATGATTATCCCCATTATCATTGCCATCTCACACGCAGCCTCTATCAATCCTCTGACTCCTGTTCTAGGAAGTGCCATAGGGTGCAGCTTTGCCTTTATGCTGCCTGTGGCCACTCCGCCCAATGCCATCATCTATGGATCTGGAATAATCAAACTTCCTCAAATGATAAAGGTAGGATTCTGGCTCAACCTCATTGGTATCTTTCTTATATGGGGCTGCCTCTGCCTGCTCTCTGGGGTTCTTCATGTGATTTGATATGGAGAGAAATATCATGAACGTTCAATTGATGCGTAAAATTGATCGGCGAATGGGAATATCCCTTTGTTTTTTGCTGACTCTGGCCCATAAGTTTTTTAAGATCTTTAAGAAGCCCGATCCTATCAAAAATCCCAAAAGAATCCTCTTTATTGAAATGTCAGAAATGGGAAGTATGGTATTAGCCTATTCACTGTTTTTAAAGACCAAAAAATTGTATCCCAACAGCACCCTTTATTTTCTCACTTTCAAACAAAATCGATACGCTGTGGACATTCTCCATATAATCCCACAAAGCAATGTGTTGACTATAGACAATCGAAACCTCTGGATTTTTTCAGTATCCACATTCAGGACCTTGTGGGAGCTTCAGCGTATAAAGCTGGATATGGCCGTTGATCTAGAAACCTTTTCCAGATATTCAGCTATTCTGAGTTATCTCTGCGGGGCTAAAAATA
>DASRVI010000211.1:0-3803 GCA_035655135.1 Acidobacteriota bacterium
CTTGTGAGTGGATAAGAGAACAGTATAAGGACCGGAAAACTGGAAAAAGAACTGTGGGCTAGAGAAAGAGCCTAACAAGAAATTTACTTGGCTGAGAATAAAGAGTCTTTTCCCCCTCCTTTTACTGCCAATGAGTTAGAACCGGCCATATCAATAAAAGTAGTGATATAACAAAAAAAAGTACCTGCATAGGAAGATTCCATTTAAACCACTTTTCATAGGGGATTTTGGCCATGGCCAATGTTCCTATGGTCACCCCTGAAGTAGGAATGATCATATTGGTGAATCCATCACCAAATTGATAGGCTAGGACTGCGGTTTGACGGGTGATGCCTGAGAGATCAGCAAGCTGGGACATAATGGGCATGGTCAGAGCAGCTTTAGTGGACCCTGAAGGAATGAAAAAATTAAAAATGATTTGGATAAAGTACTGAAAATCAGCTGCTAGGATTCCTGGCAGCTTTGATATGGAGGAAGCCATGCTATACAGAATGGTATCCATAACTCCGCCTTGTTCAAGGATGACGATAATTCCCCCTACAAAACCCAATATAAGAGCCGCTGAAATCATCTCCTTGCATCCTTCGATGAATGAACCAGCGATTTTATTCATTCTTTTCCCTGCAATGATGGCGCTCAAAAGGCCCATAGCTAAAAACAATCCGGCTATTTCCTTTATATACCATTTAAAAATGATGACACCCACTATCATAAACACAATTCCTGAAAGCAAAATGCCCAAGCAAGCAGCATGTCTCCAAGTGAATTGGCTGACAAATTTCTGCTTTTTAATTAATTCCTCTCGTCTTTCCTTGTCGTGCTCATACATAATGCTTTTACGGGGATTTTTCTTTATTTTTACCGCATAGATCATGACCCATATGATGGTGAAGGCTGTGACAACGAACCATATGAGGACTCGATATCCTAATCCAGAGACGGGTTTAATATCAGAAATTTTTTGTGCTATCTGTAGAGTGAAAGGATTTATAAAGGCTCCAGCAAACCCAACGCCTGCTGCCAGAAAAGAAAGACATATTCCCACGATGGAATCATATCCCAGGCTGATGGCCAATGGAACAAAGATCAATACAAAAGGCATGGCTTCTTCACACATCCCGAAAACCGCTCCAAATAAAGAAAAAATAGTCATTACAATGGGAATGATCAATAATTCTTTTCCTTTTAATATTTTCACCAGCTTTCCGATTCCTGCATTAATGGCTCCGGTTTCATTCAACATATAGAAAGCTCCCCCCACGATAAATATGAAACCAATGATCTCTGCTAGCTTAATAAATCCTTTTAAAGGAGCTGTGAATATTTCTAAGATTTGTGGATTGGATTCTTTTTTTTGATAGGTTCCCTCAACCACTACGGTTCTTTGGGTGTTATTGATTTCTATCTGCTTTCTTTCATAACTGCCTCCTGGTAATACCCAGGTTAGAACCGCAGAGAAAATAATAAGGAAAAAAACAATAACAAACACATTTGGTATCTTTCCCATAGTCGCTCCTAGAAAAATGTTATTCTAGCTTATGTAAATTATTAATTCAAAAAAAATGATGAATTTTATTATCTCAGGCGGTCCTTCTTTATTGTGCTAAAGCCGAGGAGTTAGCATCTCTATTTCCGTGATAGAGTTTGTTTATCTAAAGAAGGAGAGGATCCCCCAGAGGGGATTCTAACTTGAATTATATAATTTGTTTAGAGTATTATATTTATTCATACCGGGTCAGATAAGGCATGGTGTTTTTTTTGAAAAAACTAAAGTGAAATTATTTCAAAACTTGACTGTTCGAAAAAAGCTTATAGGAATCATTCTGCTAATATCGTTTATCAGCCTTAGTTTGACTTTTGGATTGGCTGTATTCTACAAATCTAGAGCAGACAAAGTCCAATTTATAGATGATGTAAAACAGCATGCCAAACTCGCAGGAGATTACTGCCGGGAAGCGCTGTCTCAAAGAGACAAAAAAGGCTTGGAAAAAGGATTATCCATCTTCCGATCTATTCCCTCTGTTACAGACAGTGTTATTTTTGGTCCTGAAAAAAAACCCTTAGCCTCATATCACAGCACAGAGGAAAAGAATATTCCTTCTCATCCTGAAGAGATGAAAGCTTTTGAATTTAAAGACGGATATTTATTTGTTCTTGTGCCGATTTCAGATGACGAAAAAACTTATGGAAACATATTTGTACGGGCTTCTGCAGATGAATTAAAAAGAAAACTCAAGCTTTATGTCATCGTCATGGTGGTTTTATTTGTTTTAGTGCTCTTTTTTGTCTATTTTTTAGCTCGTAATTTTCAGAGTATTATCACTCGACCTATATCCAACTTAGTGACCGCTACCAAGAAAATATCAGTACCTGGAGAGGCAGGAGTCCGAATCAAAAAGAAAAAAAGAAACGAATTTTTAATATTACGAGAGAGGTTAAAGTATCTTTTAGAACTTGAAAACATCAGAGAGATGAAGCTGGAGGAAGTGGATAAGGCGCGCCAGAAAGTTATAGAATTGGAAAAAAGCAGAAAAGAATATAGGGAGAGGTTTGAGAATAGCCCTTATGGTATTTTTGTGTTTGAAGCCGATGATAAAGGAAAAGATTTTTTTGTCAAGGATTTGAATAGTGCAGGCGAAAAAATAGAACGGATCCACCGCGCTGACCTCATTGGTAAGAGGATAACCGAGGTTTATCCTGAAGTTCGAAATTCAGCATTATCAAATGCCCTTCACAATGTTTGGCAGAATGATTCAGAGGAGCATATTGCCTACTTCAAGTTAAGGAAGAAAGAAACAAGATGGAGAGAATTTTTTATCAACAAGCTTCCCTCCAAAGACATTGTTGCTGTATTTCGAGATGTCACAGATAAAAAAGCTGAAGAAGAAGCCAACCAAAAAGAAAGGGAAGAACAGAAGAAAAGATTTGAGGAAGAATTAAGACAAAATAAAGAAAAGGCCTTTACAAAATTAGAGAAAGGCATTGAAGTGCAGGCATTGAATAATGAATTGGAAGGTCTTTTCTCTGCCACAGCAAACTGTCTGGAGGATCCCCTGGAAAAAATAAATAGCTACAGTAAGCTGTTTTTACAGGATTATGCAGGGAATGTTGATGATGAAGGCAAGAACCAGCTTATTCAAATAAGGGCAGCGAGTCACCGTATGATGCAGAGGATTAAAGATTTGAGTCAAGTCGCAGAGCTGTCATTTGCTTCATTAAAGCTTGAGTCTGTTGACCTGAGTGATGTCGTCAAGAAAAGAGTAGTCAAGCTTAAAGAAGGAAATCCTGATAGAAAGGCTGAGTTTAACATTCAAGATGGAATAAAAGTGAGGGGAGATACCCGAATGCTGAGTATTGTGATTGATAATCTTCTCACAAATGCTTGGATCTACTCGTCGAAAAAAACAAATATAAAGATCGAATTTGGAGTGAAAGAGAATAAAGATTTTAAGGAGTATTATATTAAGGATAATGGAATTGGCTTCGAGATGAAAGATGTTGACGAAATGTTCCGTCCTTTCAAGAGATTGAATAAGGATGAGGTATTCCCAGGGTCTGGGATGGGGCTTGCTATAGTCAGACGGATTATCCATAAGCACGGTGGTATAATCCGCGCCCAAGGACAACCTGGGAAAGGAGCTGTATTTTATTTCTCACTCGGATCTTAAACAATTCTGATTTTATTGTGAAAAAATATATCATTGACCGGACAAAAATAACTTTATTTGGAGGATTTCATGTTTAAAAAATGCGCTGTAGTAGGTTTTATATTTATTTTTTCTTTTTCCTTTTTAGTTGCTTCA